>CALIEP010000190.1 GCA_938022345.1 uncultured Actinomyces sp. | reverse complement strand
AGCCAACAACACCCGGGTAAAAGCCCGCCCATCCCAGCACTCGGGCAAGCCCCGTCGACGTGGCCTCGTCAAGGCGAGAGGCAACGGAAAGCGCAAGGGAGGGAAGGCTCTTTCGGGCAAACACCAATTTCAGTCCTCATTCAGAAGATCACGCTGATGCTGCGCTTCTTCCACAGCAGACTTCTCCATGGAACGCCTCAAAGGTGGAAGGCCAACGAGCATGATGAGAACCATGACCCACGCAAAGATTGCAATCATCACGTAGGCGCCGCCCGAACCATAACGGTCGACAGCGGGACCCGAGGCAGAAGATCCCAGCGAAACGCCCAGGTTAATGGCAGTGCTCAACCATGCCAGGCCTTCGGTCTGACGATGTCTGGGAACAGATTTGGTGACCATCATGTTGACGTTCGTCATGGTGGGGGCACAGGCAATGCCGCTGATCAACATGATGACGGCCAGGGCGATGATCGTATGCGCCAGCAGGTAGGCGGTCATACCAATTGCCAAGGCGACAACGCCGATCGCAAAGAGCTGCCACAGGGGACGTCGCCAGCTCCGCGCACCGTAGATCAGTGCGGAGATAAACGAGCCAAGCGAGAACATTGCAAGTAGAACACCCGAAAGTGCGGGAACCCCAAGCTCCTTGGTGAAAGCAACAACAGCAATGTCATTTGCACCGAATTGTGCGCCCATTCCCGTGTAAGTCAGCATGAGGACGATCATCGCGGGAAGAAGAAGCAGGGATCGTTCTCGTGCGGGTGCCGAGGCCGTTGCGCCCTTAGCATCCGATGCCGCGTCCCTTGAGCCCTCAGTTCCGTCGCTAGCTACCTGAGCGGCGCGACCAGCCTTCCCCAATGGAAGGGGTTCCGAAGAACGCTGGGATAAGAAGAGCGCCGCACCGACAGAAAGGAAAACAATGGAGACCACAACACCGGTCGTCGGGTGCAGAACCGTTCCCACAACCGTTGCAACGACAGGCCCAACAATGTAGACGAATTCGTCGACAGCGGCCTCGAGAGCAAATGCGCTATTGAGCTGTGACACCGTGTCGGTGGTGCGGATCCATCGAGCTCGTACTAATGCGCCCGGAGACCCCCAGGTTGCACCAGCAATTCCGGCAGATACGAACAAGATCGAGGGCGAGGCCATCTGAAGAGTCGCCACGAACAACACAATGGTCGCAACTGCCGACACCGCAAAAACCGGCCCCATGACTTTGAGCTGTCCGTAGCGGTCAACTAGACGTGCCCACATTGGCGCGGTTACTGCCAAAGCGATGATATTGATTGCCGACACCGCACCCGCAAGGGTGTAGTTTCCATAAGCCGCCTGGATCGACAAGATGATCGAGATCGGCATGATGGACATGGGTAGGCGCAAAATGAAGCCGGCGGCTGAAAAACGCCATGCTCGGTTCAGACGAAGAATTTCCCCATAGGTCGACAGCACTGTGCCAGTTTATGCGCTCTTAGGGGCCTTTGGCACTCCCCACGCTTATGGTGCCGCGCACCAGGCAAGAGTGGGTTAGTTCGTCACTTCAATCTTTCCGTGAGCCCCGGCCTCGGCAAGGCTCATGATGTGGTTCACGAAGGTGTAGGTACCCGGTTCCTTAAAGGAAAGCTCCACAAAACCACCCTGCGCGGGAAGCATGGGGAAGGTCTGAGATCCTCCTCCCCCACGGCTGATGGCATTGCCGCCGTCGATGAGCGTGTAGCCACCTTCATCCCAAACGGTATCGAATTGCCCACCAACGATGTGGAAGGACATGGCGGTATTTGGACCCGAATCCATCAGCCAGAAACGCACGCGCTGGCCGACCTTCACCTTGAGGGGGTGCGCATCGTACTGGAAGGGGCGACCGTTGAATGCCTGCAGGTCAGGCATCATCGAAGCGATCTTCGTTGCGTTCGCAGTACCGCCGTTGTCCCCCAAGTACAGTTCGGTCGTAACCATCGCGTACTCGTGATCCACTGGGCGCAGATCAGTGGGATAAATAATCACCGCACCGGTCATGCCGTTAGCAATGTGCATAGACATGGGGTGCGTCGAGCAGTGATACATCCAGATACCGGCTGCCTTCGCGGTGAAGGTGTATTCCAGCGTTTGCCCCGGATCGATGGTCTTCATGGCCTCATCCGGCGCAATATCGCCCGCGTGGAAGTCCAGAGAATGCCCCATTGTCCCTTCGTTTTTGAGGGTGATGTGGAAGGTGTCACCAATCTTTCCACGCAGGGTAGGTGCGGGAGTGTTCCCGTTGAAAGTCCAGATCGTCCGGCTGACATCCTCGCTCAGGTTCTGCACAATATCGTCGCGTGCAACCAGGGTGTAGTAGTGGTCTTTTTCTTCCGAGGCCGGCGCAACTTCAGCGGGATAGGGATCGACTTTCGCCGCATAGGCTCGCAGTTGGTCTGCAGTTGGGATTCCCGTCCCCGTTGCAACCTCGTGGTTGTGAGAGGCCCCGCCAGAGTGCGAGCCCGCTGAGGCTGAGCCGCCCGGCGCACCATCGGTGACAATGCTGAGCGTCATCCCCATCTCACGGTGTCCTGGCAGCGAGCACCAGCCTTCAGTGTTGGCAGTGATCACTCCTGCGTCAAGTTCCGCGCTTGATCCAGGGGCCAGAGAACCTGTTGTTTGCCCATTGGCCAGGACCAAATCGTGGCGTTGTTCAGCCGTATTCGTAAAAGTAATCTGCAGTCGGTTTCCCGCAGGAACATGAATAACAGAGGGGGTGAAAGACATCCCTTGGACACCGATTTCCACGTGGGTAGTTTCACCGGTTTCTTTCACCTGAGTTGACGAGGCCACGCTTGAGGTGTTCCCCACCGCTGAGTTTTGCGTTGCGTTACTTCCGCCAGCTAGGACACTGGCAAGAACAAGGGCGACAACAGCGCCAAGGCCAGTGAAGACCATTGCTGCCCGCGAGGGACCGGTAGTTTCTTCGCTCATTGAACCTGCCTACTTTCACTCATCTCTTTGATGCGTTCTCGACGCGCTCGTACTTGATTTTTTCCCGCGCGCGCAAACATCACGATGTCAATTGCGAAGGTCATGATCACGACCAGCCAAAGCGCGTATCGAAGAGTAGTAACCGCTGTGCTTGCGGCAGCACAGAAAAGGACAACTTGAAGGAACAGAGCTCCGTTTCTCAGCGCCACACGCAGTGCGAACTGCCAGTCAAGAATTGCAATACCAATTCTGACAACCGAAGGACCGCCTCCAATGACAACTGGCATCAGATAGCTCAGTGCTCCCACAAAGAGCTGGGCGAAGCCGCCCGCTCCAATAATCGGAAGCCACATCATGGTCAGCGCTCGAATACCGCTCGGAGTACTGACAAAAAGCGCCGTAATCCCCAAGAAAAGAATGCCTAGAGCAATCCATCCCAATCCGATAAGGAATGACCATGCGGAATACTCTTGAGGTTTCTTTGCTGCTAAAACACGCGCATAAGGGATAAGAATCCCCATAATCCCGCAGGCGGCCGCACCTAAAATTCCGGCACCGACCAGGGGCATAGCTCCTAAGAGAGCTCCGCATACCGCAATCAGCAAACTGACGCACCAAGGCAGAAGAACTTTAATCCCCCAGGAAACCGCATCGGGAGACATCCGTGTACGCAAGATTGTCGGCCCCAAGGTAATTGCGGTGCCACCGATGCTCAGGCCCAGCCATCCGCCAACACCACTGAGAGCGTGTGCAAAGGTCAGGCGATCACGCATCGCAAGCAAGGCCTCGGGAATGGAAGAAGAAAACATTGTGGTGGTGACAAAACCAGCAAGAAGCGCGGTGAGTACAAAGAAAGCTGCCGCGCACACGTAGTAGCGCACAACAATGACAAAGCGCGAGGCCAAACGCTCGCGAAGAACCGACAGCATCGCGGCGCCATGCCAGGCAGCAATTGCCGCAATGCCCGTTGCCGCAACGACAGTTCCGATGAACCAGCCAAGCCACATCGAAATAAAGAGCAATGCAAAACACGCATTGAAGCTCAGCATTCGACGCAGGTTGTCCGAGTGAGCTCTGCGGTCATCGGCTGCCAGACGTGCAAGGGAGCGAGCAAAGAACCATGACCATTGGAAAATTCCATTGCTTAAGACGCCTAAAGTCACCAGATGGATCATGGTCCACAGGGGCTGCGGCATGCGGCGGTGAAGGAAGAGGGTTATTACCGCCATAAGAACCGCGATGATCATCCACGTGGTTCCCAAGCGATCGATGCGCATTCGGGAGGGGCGTCCGGGTCCCGGGGCGCCGGTGGGAGCGCCTGTCGGTCCCACACCGATACTCAGTCCCGCCCTAGGAGAAGAAATCTCAGGCATGGGTGACCCGCCCACGTCGTGCGTTCACAATTGTCACGCTCGCAGTCGTCACGACGAAGAGGAGGAATGCACATACTCCAAGCGCTCCACCAAAACGCCAGGGAAGTGCGGCCTCGCGTGCACCAGACAGGAAACGAATCAGCAAGCTGAGGTGGAAAAGAACCAGAGGGACCCACATCGAGAAGTGGTAGGGAACCTCGCGACGAATGACCGAGGGGATGATGACCGGCGCATGCGCGATGACCATGGAGACGGCGAAGCCAACTGTCAAGGCGTGAACAATCGCATCGTAGCCATAGCCGGAAAAGGTCGGGGGCGCGGTAATCCAGAGGAGAGCGGGAAGCAGTGCCCACCCATATCCCGCGAGCATCGCAACTGCTGAAAGACGCGGGATTCCGGGAATTTTGATGGTTTTGAGAGCGACGTCGTGATATCCCATGTCGATCGCAAGCGCCACAAGGGAAATTCCTAAAAGCGGGTAGGCGACAAGGGGAACAATCAGTGTCAGTGCCAAGGAAATGAGCAGAGCTCCGACCCAAACCAAAATTCGTTTCTCGGTTGTCTCACTGAAAGCAAGGCGCGCCAGTTCAAGGCGCTCACCGATGATCGTCAGAACCAAGAAGAACAACCACCAGGGCATGATGAGAGCGACTTCCAGGCCTCGCATCCACAAGAGGATCCCACACAGGCCAACGCAGGCAGCAATCAGCTGGATGAGGACCGCGTACGAAGCTTGACGCTTTTTCCACACATGCCGGTAAATCATGACCAGGGTGATCATGGAGATTGTCCACAGGACTGCCGGAAGCATTCGCTGGGATTGATATCCGGGAAGGATGCGGCTCAGGTAGGCCGGAAGTGGCAATGTGGCAATGAAATTGGCAACCGCAGGGCTTTGAGAGATGACGATGGCGGCAATTCCCGCGAGCGCCGAGGCGGCCGGGGAAAGGTAGGCCCATCGAGAGTTCAGCGCTACCGCACGTTCTAAACAGATCGCTGTTCCCAGGAAGCCGTAGACCATGAGGATTCCGTGGATTGCACCCAAATCAGTAGAGCCCACGGGAGCAAGAGCACCCAAGCGAACAAGAGCTGCGTCAAGTCCCGCAAGAAGCGCAAGTGCCGCCCCCATGAGGAGGATCATCCGGCGCCAGGGAAAAGGCGGGAGTGCAGAGGTTAAGGTATCCGCACCTTCGCGCGTTTTCTCCACCATTTTTACCGGACCTCTCCTGCTTTAATGAGACCCCTTAAAGGTACCGGTCAGGAGGCTCTTTTTCCACCAAGCCGCAAATCCTGAACGCGAATAACGGAAAGGGGTGCGGAGCCGTCACACGCCCCCGCACCCCTCACAACGGTTAT
>CALIEP010000189.1 GCA_938022345.1 uncultured Actinomyces sp. | reverse complement strand
GGTGTCGACGGCCAGATTAGCGCGAGACAGCAGTGCTTCGGGTTCTTCAACGATGTGATGGTACTTGCCGACGTAGATGGAAATAAGACGCATTGACGCCGAAACTGAGAGCACCGGAAGGTGGGTTTGGTAGGCGGTGCGTTGTGCAGTGCGGTGACGCATACCCGATTCATCGGTAGGGATGCTCTGATCGGGGAAAAGTTGGACGTTTGCCTTGCGGATTCGCCAATCGGTGGGGTCAATGATGACCGCGCCGTCCATCTTGCACAATTCGCGCAGACGTGAGGCCGTGAATTCGATATCGAGATCGAAACCACCCGAGCACATTTCCTCAAGCTGAGGAGAGACACCAAGAACAATCAAGCCGCCGGTATGGGAGCGCTGGATGCGTTCCAATCCTTCGCGAAGGGGCGTGCCCGGTGCGATATCTTGAAGTGCGCTGCGCAGAAGAGCGGCATCTGATGTCATGAATCCTGCCTTTCAATGCGTGATTCCTGCTCTAAGTGTATTCGAGTATCCGCACAATGAAGGAAGAGACTCAGTGAATAGCGGCACGTAGCGCGCCGGCAAGGTCCGAGATTGGCAGAACCGTAATTCCGTCGATCCCCATGGCTTCTTCACTTCCCTGTGCGGGAATGATGGCAACCTTGAATCCAAGGCGTGCAGCTTCTTGAATTCTGCGACGTACGCCAGTACATGCCCGGACTTCCCCCGTGAGCCCCACTTCGCCGAAAGCAATCAGAGCGCTGCGTGTTGGGGTTCCCCGAATGGCCGAGACAATTCCGATTGCTGTTGCCAAGTCGGCAGCCGGCTCACTGATGCGGGCACCTCCGACAGTTGAGGCGTAAACATCGCAATCCGAGGTATCGATACCCAGGCGTGCCTGAAGGACTGCCAAAATCATCGCTACACGTGAGTGGTCAACTCCGACGGTGGTTCGACGAGGGGAACCAGCAGACGTGTGAGCAACAAGAGCTTGGATCTCAGTGGGGAGGGGACGGCGTCCCTCAAGAGTGACGGTGACGCACGAGCCTGGAACCGCAGACTGGGACTGGGAAAGGAACAAACCCGAAGGATCTGTCAACCCAACAATTCCAGTGTCGCTGAGTTCAAAGCAGCCCACTTCATCGGTGGGTCCATAACGATTTTTGACAGCTCTGAGCAAGCGAAGCCGTGTGTGTCGGTCGCCTTCGAATTGGCAGACGACATCCACCAAGTGCTCGAGTAGGCGTGGTCCAGCAATGCCGCCATCTTTAGTCACGTGGCCTACAAGGAGAATTGGGATTGACCGTTCCTTTGCAACGCGGATCAGCGCTGTTGCAACGGCGCGAACCTGTGCAACGCTACCCGCACTGCCGTCGAGCTGGTCGGATTGAAGAGTTTGAACCGAGTCGATGATGACCAACGAAGGGTTGGTCGCATCAATTTGGCCAAGAGCCGTGGAAAGCGATGTCTCATCTGCAAGGAAAAGCTGTGGGTGCAGGGCGCCAATGCGTTCTGCGCGCCCCCGGACCTGTGAGGCAGACTCTTCGCCGGTAATGTACAAGACTGGTGCCTCCGCTGCGCAGGTCGAAGCAACGTCCAGAAGAAGAGTGGACTTTCCGACCCCGGGTTCACCGGCGAGAAGGATGACAGCTCCGGGAACAATGCCCCCACCGAGAACGCGGTCAAACTCACCGATTACCGTCGGCTTGGACCGTGCGCGTTCCGCACTGATGTCGTTGATGGGCTGAGCAGGCTGACGAGGCGTGAGTGCGACAGCGGCACCCGGAACGGAAGCAGAGGGGCCGGACTCTTCCATGGAGTTCCATTGGTGGCACTCTCTGCACTGACCAACCCATTTGGGTGAGGTCCAACCGCATTCGCTGCAGCGGTACACGCTTTTTTCTTTCGCCATAT
>CALIEP010000188.1 GCA_938022345.1 uncultured Actinomyces sp. | reverse complement strand
GGCCTGTATAACGCATTGACAAGGAGCACCCATGCGTATCAAGATCCTCGGCGAATGTAACTCATCGACGATCGAAAAGGTTCACGAGGCCTTTGACCGTCTGCTTCCGCAGCTTTCCTCTTCCGCACGGCCTTTGTCGCGCGAAGAAATCCAGAAGCTTCTGGCTCAGGAATGCCTGCACTTGGTGTGCGCACTTGACGACGATGACCGGATTTTGGGAATGCTCTCGCTGGTTGTTTTCGATATTCCGACTGGCCGCCGAGCATGGATCGAAGATGTCGTTACCGATCAAGCCGCACGCGGTCAAGGCGTGGGACAGAGCCTTGTCGATGCCGCAGTTGAGCACGCGCGGGAGCTGGGAGCTAAAACAGTCGATCTCACATCTCGGCCGACGCGAGAGGCGGCGAACCGCCTCTACCGTCGGGTTGGTTTCCTTCAGCGCGAAACCAACGTCTACAGGAAGTCTTTCTGACCCCGTAAGACCCGTATGTGGGAGGTGGGACAGCAATCGCTGTCCCACCTTTTCTGTTTAAAGAAGCGTATCTGAGATGACGTTGAGGATTCTGAGCAGGGTATCGCGATCATCGCCTTCTACCGCGCCAAGAAGCCCGTTGCGCACTGCGCTTGCGAAGACGCCATTTGCGGCCTCATAGGCCTGACGCCCTTCAGGTGTAATGCACACAAGGACAGAACGTCGATCCGTTGACGATCCTTCTTTGGTAATGAATCCCTTCGCCGCAAGGCGAGAGATTGCACGACTAGTTCCCGAGCGTGTCAACGAGACCAGCGCACCCAGCTCACCAGAACGCATGGGCTGCTCACCACTAGCAAGCTCGTCAAGCATCTCAAACTCAATCAGAGCAAGAGGTGCACTTTTACTAATTTCCGAACCTAACGTGCTTTGAACAGCACGTGTAACAGAACTCCACGCGTGCCAAAGCTCAGATTCGCTCTCATCGAGGAGAGTCTCATTGCTTTGTGTAATCACCCTTTTAATTTATCAGCTTAGCAACAATAAAACTACCCTCTGACCTGCGCAAATGTCCAAATAAACCGGACAGATTTTCACCGAATTAATACGAAGTGATACGATCTGACAACAAAATCATCCACCAGGATGATTAAAGTTGAATGACTGTCAGCTCACACTTCGTGAGCTAGTCGGCAAAATGACCAAGAAGGTCGCTTTTTGCATCCTGCACAAATGAGCACATCTTCGTGAATGAAACGTGCAGCGTAGGATGGATGCATGACACCACGACTTGAATCGGATCATCCCGAACTCGACGCAAACACTTTGGACTATGTCCATTTCCTTGCAGACTCTCCCAGCCCCTACCACGCTGCACACCTAGTTGCGCAGCGCTTGGAAAACCTCGGCTTCAGTCGCCAAGACGAAACAGCAGCATGGGATGCGACTCCCGGCGGACACGTGTTGGTTCGCGGAGGCGCCGTCATGGCATGGGTAGTTCCCGAAAATATCAGCGACACCGCTGGTTTCAGGATCGTTGGGGCACACACAGATTCTCCTGCTTTCACCCTCAAACCCTCACCTCAGACAACAACGGCTGATGGCTGGGGACAAATCGAGGTCGAGGTCTACGGCGGAATGATCATGAATTCCTGGCTGGATCGCGAACTGAGCGTTGCAGGCCGACTGATTTTGGCCTCGGGAGAAGAAATCCTGGTTCGTACCGCTCCACTGGCCCGCATTCCTCAGCTGGCAATCC
>CALIEP010000187.1 GCA_938022345.1 uncultured Actinomyces sp. | reverse complement strand
TTTCTGCTAGAGTTGTCCTTCGGACTCCCGGCCTGGTCGGGCAGGGGGTCTGGTTAGAGTCGTTTGCGGGTGTCCCCATGCCCCAGTCCCGACACTGACACAGCCCTCACCGACCTGTACGAACGAAAGACCAAGGAGTAATCCGACTGTGGCGAACATTAAGTCTCAGATCAAGCGGATCCGCACCAACGAGAAGCGCCGTCAGCGCAACCTGGCAGTCAAGTCTGAACTGAAGACCCTGGTGCGCAAGACTCGCGAAGCCGTCGAGGCTGGCGACAAGGAAGCAGCTATTGAAGCTCTGCGCGTCGCATCGCGTAAGCTCGACAAGGCCGTCTCGAAGGGCGTTATTCACCGCAACCAGGCCGCGAACCGCAAGTCCAAGCTTGCCCGTCGCGTCCAGTCGCTCGGCTGATTTAATCGCTTGATGTGGCCCTTGCAGGAAACTGCAGGGGCCACATTTTTATGTACCAAGGGTGAGTATCTTTGTCTGCCAAAGCTTGGGTATCGCCATAGAATACGGGGCAGAAGAACTCATTTCCCCGTGGCAGTTTGCACCTTGCCCGCCACACATTGAAGGAGCCAAAGATGACCACTAATCCTTCACCCACTACTGACCACTTCGCTGCAGGACCACACCAAGACTGGCCTCGTCTACCAAAGGACGCCGAGCACTACCTTGACTCCCCTACTGCGGGCACTCTTCCCGCAGATATCCCGGGAGGCAGGCACCCAATTGTGGACGCGCTCGAACTTCATCCGGTAAACGGGACGCGCGCGACTGATCCGGTCCCCAATGGCTTCGAGGTTCTCTACCTTGCCGCAGGTTGCTTCTGGGGTGTTGAACGTATCTTCTGGCTCCAAAAAGGCGTGTGGGCAACGGCTGTGGGCTACATGGGCGGCGGAAATGCAAACCCCACCTACCGAGAGGTCTGTACAGGACACACGGGCCACGCTGAGACCGTTGCTGTTGTCTACAACCCTTCCGTAACCGGAGAAGGCGGGGCGAGCCTGATCAAAACCTTCTTCGAAAACCACGATTCCACTCGCCCCAACCGTCATGGGAACGACGTGGGCACTCAGTACCGCAGTGCGATTTGGGTGACGACGCCGAGGCAGGCTGAGGTGGCATCGCTTCTGCGCGCTGCGTGGGTGGCTGAGTTGGAACGCATGGTGCCGGGAGCCCGCTGCTATACAACGATTGGCGAGGCCGGCGCCTGCTTTGCCCAGTCAGGTGGCCCTTTCTACCTGGCCGAGGACTACCACCAGGCCTACTTAGAAAAGAATCCCGATGGCTATTGCAATCACGGACCAAATGGCGTGAGCTGCCCCGTGGGAATCCTCAACATGCCCGCGCAAGTACACATCGAACCACCGAGGTAGACATCCATACGCTGCTGTGTGCTGCGGACATTTTGGGCTTAAGAGAGCCGCAATGTCCGATGCTACATTTCTCGGTCTCTATTGAGAGCAGCCCCTATGCTGGAACAAATAATTCGGGGGAGGCGTTTTCTGCCTCCCCCGAATTGTGTTTAACAGCTAGCGACTCATGCCTTTTCAGGCGTGATGGTCACGCCCTCAACGTCCATCTCGTCCAAGCTGACGGTGCGATCCCTCTTCACCAAGTGGTAGCCCAGCCAGATGAGCAAGAAGATCGGAAGGCCGATGTACGAGGAGGCAACCTGCAGGAGCTGACCACGGAAGATGGCCTCGTAATTTTGGCCCAGCAGAACGATCAAGCACATGGTGAAGGCCAAGATCGGACCGAAGGGGAAGAAGGGCGCCTTGTAGGGAAGCTCGTCAAGGGAGTGTCCTTGCTTGACGTATGCCCGGCGGAAACGCCAGTGGCATGCCGCAATGCCCAGCCAGACGATGAATCCAGAGAGGCCTGAAACGTTGAGCAACCACGTGTAGGCGGTATCTTCACTCACCAGTGCTGCAACGAATCCCAGTGCGCCAACAGCCGAGGTCGCGAGCATTGCGTAGATCGGCACACCGTGGCTGGTGACCTTTCCGAAGAAGCGAGGAGCCTGGCCGCTCAGTGCCATCGAGTGAAGCATACGAGTGGATGCGTAGAGTCCAGAGTTTCCTGCAGAGAGAATCGCGGTCAAAATGACGGCGTTCATGACGGCTGCCGCGGCGGCGACACCCATACGCTCAAAGACCAAGGTGAAGGGCGAGTATGCAATATCCGAGGCAGAATCGCGCAGCAGGTTCGGATCGGTGTAAGGAATCAGCGTTCCGATGATGGCGAT
This sequence comes from uncultured Actinomyces sp., assembly GCA_938022345.1. Classification (GTDB taxonomy): domain Bacteria; phylum Actinomycetota; class Actinomycetes; order Actinomycetales; family Actinomycetaceae; genus Pauljensenia. The sequence goes on along the minus strand of CALIEP010000187.1, from coordinate 204 downwards.
TGCGCCAATGTAGAAGAACATGATGCGCCAGAACACGGTCTTGATTGCTCGGGGCACGTCGCGGCGAGGATTAGACGATTCGCCTGCTGCAACACCGACGAGTTCGGTTCCCTGGAAGGAGAAGCCCGCGATCATGAAGACCGAGATGATGGCCAAGAATCCGCCGTGGAAGGGAGCGTCACCGGCCGTCCAGTTCTGTACTCC
>CALIEP010000186.1 GCA_938022345.1 uncultured Actinomyces sp. | reverse complement strand
TTTAAACTGAGCCCGGCGACGAGCCCACGGCGAATGTGGATCGAGGGGGCTTGAGGATTCGGCCTCGTGAGAGCTAGTCGGTTGAGCGAAGGGGCCAAGCTCAGCGTGCGCCGAGGCCGTAGCGCCCGTTTTCGCTGCAGTTGCAGGCTGAGCAGGAGTCTGGGTTTCCACGTCGTCAGCGTGCTGTGAGCGGTTTCGGGTGTGTGCTGCAGCTTGGCGAACCGCGTCAACAAGAGCCATAAGGTCATCCCCCGATGTAGGTGCCGGTTCGAAGGTCGTCTGAAGGCGCACGATCTGCCATCCACGCGGGACCGTCAAACTGTTTGCATGGTGCTCACACAGGTCGTAGGCGTTGGGGTCTGCAGCAGCTGAAAGCTAACCGACAACAGCAGTCGAATCCGAATAATCGTAGGTGAGTGTAGCTACAGCAGGCCTTGAGCAGCCGGGCTTAGAACAGTGTCGAACCGAGATCACCGCTCTACAATACGGCATTTTCTATTCCTATTGCGTTCCCTTCGTCGGCAGGTCCTCAGCTTGAGAGCAGAGCTGAGCGATACCCTTATGTGCATGGCTCTCCCATCAGCTTTTCCACGCACCCGTGACCGCCATGGCCGCACCCCGCGCTATGTGCGTCTTTTCCCTGGGCTTCCCGCGTGGAAAACCCGTCGGGAAACATTTGATTCGACCGTTGTCCTTGTGATTAGCGAACTCACCGAGCGCTGGCCTGAGGTTGCGACAATCGAGTTTGCAACCGAGGACGTTCCTCCCTCAGATCCAGCTCCCTGGGAAGACCACGGGGTAGTTTTAGCTCGCGTTTTTCCCGCGGACCGACGTAAGGGACTGGGAGACCGCATTGTCCTCTACCGGCTCCCCATCACCATGCGGATTCCTCCGACAGACCTCTATCCGGCATTGCGCGCACTCATTGCCGAGCGCGTCTCGCATATCCTCTACATCTCACCAGAGGAACTTGATTCCCTCTCCTAGGCGTTCTGGCGACCTCGCATTGCCGCTGTAGAAGGTGGAAAAGGTGCCACGCAGGCTTTGCGCAGGCACGCTTGAGCATGAGAGCACGCTTTGAGCATGAAGATGCTCTTTGACAAGCTAGTGAACGGTGATCGAGGTCGATGCCTGCTCGACATCATCCGCACTCAGCGGCCATACGGCACGAAGCACTCCACTGGGAGTTTTCGCTTCCACCTCAATCGCAATCGCAACATCGCTTGGAGATTCTAGGCCCCTGTCCTGCGAGGGAAGATCCAGCATTGCCATCTTCCCGGCTTCGAGGGTGACCTGTTCATTTCCCAGTTGAAGCTGGATGCCACTTTGAGTGTGCACAGAGGTGAGCAACAGATGGGAAGAAATCTCATTGACTCCGCTGCCGCTCTCTTGCGCAGTCCCGCGTAGAATCGTCGAGCTCAAGCGTGAACGAACCAGCGCTTCCACTGTTGATGCAGAAGGTAGTTGAGCGTGAACTAGCCCCTGAGCAGAGCTCATACCCGCGCGCATCCCCCAGCGTTGTCCTCCGGGATATTCTTCCTGCTCGCTATTCGTCACAACCTGAGCCACAAGCGGACGTTCGGCATGAACACGCAGGGTATAGCGTTCATCGGTGATTCCATTGAGCGGAACATCAACGACCGTTCCTGCGCTCACGTCCAATTCTCCCCCCGGCACATTGAAGGTGCCAGCGTCACTGGTGTAGCTCAAGGCGACGTGAGTATCGGCCTCGTCACCTGTTTTTGAAGGAGGAACAAGAAGGCGTAGGCTGCTGGTCCCCTGCTTTGAAAGCCCAAGGAAAAGCTGGTCCTCCTTTGGCTTTGTCCCACTCACGCTTGTCACGCCTTTGGGTACTTCCCCCTGCATTGCAGAGCTTTGCACCCAGGTTGCCACTCCTTGACCATCGGCGTGGATATGTACGGCCAGTGCGCTCTCTTCGGGGAAGAGTCCCCCTGCTAGGACAGATTGAGTAGAACGGGCCGGAATCGTCATCTGGTGCGGTTTGGCATCAATGGGGCCGTTTGATCCGTACCCCTCAAGGGTCACCACAGAAGGCGAAGAATTGGTGTTTGCAAAGGTCACGACCAAGTCTTCGCCGCTGGTACTTGATCCCAGAACGCTCCACTGGTCATTCGCCGGCAATTGGCATGACGTCATACTCAGACCGCGAAGCTCTCCACCGCCTTGGCCCATTACTCCAAGCGTTGTGGGAAGGGTGTGCGCAGAGGTATTCGCACGCAGAATTGTCCATTCTCCACTGGCCTCACGTTCCCCAGCGGAATTCCACACTGAAGCCGCAGATACGCCTCCATCAAGGTGGAATGGGTCAACAACCCCTGCCGGACAGGCATAGTTAAGGGTTTCCGGGCGCGCGTGGACGACCTGTGGCGCAGGAAGTGAGGGTTCGGGCACAACTCTGCTTATTCCCCACGAGGCGGCGCCGAGGAGTAGGAGCGAGGCAGGGATGGCACCAATAGTGAGCATGCGTTTTCTATTCACCATCGTCTACTACGTCCTTTCTCCCTCGAAGAAGCCCACAAAGCATCACCGCGGCAGCAAGTGCGCACGCAGCTTTCCACGCCAGAACCCAGTTCGAGCGGAAGTTCAGTACGAGTTCACCTTCGGATGGAAGCGAAAATGCCGTTCCCCACTGATTCGTTGCTTCAGTTTGGTTCAAGCGCTGCCCATTGAGAGTTGCAACCCAATGCGAGTTCTGCCGTTCAGCAAGGCGAAGGACCCCCGGGCCCGACACGTGTGTCCGCGCACCGATAACACCGCTTGCGAGTTCTTCACACTGGGAATCGGCCGATTCTGAGGCAAGGCACAGGCGGGCAGGCTTGCGCCCATTTGGACGCACTCTCCATGCGCTCCCGGCCTCGGTTTCACCGATCTTCTCAATACCGGGTGCACGATCCAGTGTTTGTGTAATAGACGACGCTGCGGGTCCCCCGGAGTGAACAATGATCGTATCGACACCGTGAAGCGCTAAACGCTTGGAAGCAGAATCGTCGGGGAAAGACACCAAGGTCGCGATCGTCTCCCCCAATTCGCTCCGCGCAGGATCGCTGGTGTTGTTCATCCTGTCATGGAGCGCCACCCACGAGGCCACACTGGAATGCTCACTCCACTGCGGGCCTGCGCCGCGCCAGAGGCGGGCATCGAGATCGCCATCGGCACCAACGTTGAGCACAAGAACCCGAGCTTGCCGCGAAGAATTTTGTGCATAGCGGGAAACAAGAGGGATCTGTTCGCTGGTCGAGCGCGCGCTCCACTGCGCTGAAGGGAGTACCTCAAACCAAGGGGATGCCGCCATTGAAAGGAGTGGGATCAGCCCAATACAGGCAACAAGTTTCCATCCTGTGCGGGTAATTTTTCCTTGCTTTTCAACGTCTTTTACGCAAAGCAATAAAGCGCAGATCAGGGCTAATGCCTGAACGCTGAGCAACGGTCCACCCCACGCAAAAAGCGGGCTATTTGAAGAATCGACAGGAATGTAAGACAGGGCCAATGCACCAATACCGCTCACAAGTGCGATACCCACGAGCGCCGGAAGAGAAACCGGGAAGAAGGAAGAGCCTCGGGAATGAAGAAGAAAACGCCCGAGGCTCAGCAGCGTGACCAGCCAGAGACAAAGGAGAAGGAGCACGCAGATACCAAGCCACGCGGCAGAAGAAGCTGCGGGAATACCCCAAGCGCCCAAACCGAAGGGGGCACGTTCATAGGAAGCTGCGGCCTCGGCGGGAGCAAGAAGTGCGGGCCAGGCACGCCAGGCAATTGCATCGACAAAGAAGGGCAGACACAGAAGCAGGCCGGGAAGAGTTGCTGTGGCGCGGTTGAGATTACGCGAAAAAAGCACAAGCGCGCATACCCCAAGCAGCGGGTAAGCGGCGGTGATAATCAGCCCAACGATTGCTGCGCACATCCACCGGCGACGCACAATGACATGTCGGTCACGTGGAAGAGAAAGAAGCAAGGCTACCCACAGGGGCGTAAATACATGCACAGCAAGGGAAGCCAGTCTTCCGCTGGTCATTGCGAAAAGAGCACTGGGAAGGCAGGCCCACAGACACATCAGTGCCACTCGCAGCGAGCGCGATGATGTCAGGCGCATGCTGAGGACGTCCATATTCCACGCTGCCCACGCAGGGCTGAGGACCAGGAAGACGTAGAGCAGTACCGTTGGTGCGATGCCTAGAAGCGCAAGTGGAGCGCTTACAACGCTCAGTAGTTGGACAAGAGGGTCCACCGCATGCGCGGAGCCATCGCCAGAAGGCAACCAGCCGGACCAAGCGTAGGTCCACAGATCAACGAAG
>CALIEP010000185.1 GCA_938022345.1 uncultured Actinomyces sp. | reverse complement strand
AGCTCAAAACGATTGCCACGAAACCTCCTCAATTGCATTTTCATCATAAGAGCAGGAAGTTAAAGACGTGAAATTGTTTTATAGACTGGTCACATGACTTCATTGAGCGAGCAACTTCAGGCCTTAGCACCACGGATCGAGGAGCGTGCCCACGCCGTCCTCCAAGACCTTGCCGACACAATTGCACCAGCCGCTCAGATCTCGCCGCTTCTCCAGGTAGCTCATTCAAGTCTTGAGGAAGGCAAACGTTTCCGAGCATTCCTCGCTTTTGTCGGCGGTAGTATTGCGAATCATTCACCTCTGCAGGCGCTCAATCTAGACGATCTTGGCGCAGCATTGGAGCTCTACCAAGCCAGCGCTCTGGTTCATGATGACATCATCGACCATGCGCCCACGCGTCGTGGTCGTCCCTCTGCACATGCTGCTTTCGCTGCACATCACCGTACCGCTTTATCCCGAGGCGATAGTGAAGATTTCGGGATAAGTTCCGCAATCCTTGCTGGAGATTTCCTTTTCTCCGCAGCTGAACTTGCAATGATTCGTCAATGCGAGGCAATCCCCCACTACCGTGATGGCGTGATGGAGCTCTATGCACAAATGCACGCTGAAGTCGCAATTGGGCAATTCCTTGATATCGCGGCCGAACAGCGACCACTGAATGTTCATGACTCGCAGGCGATTAACGCACAAACAGCACTGACAATCGTTACTCACAAAGCCGCCAACTACTCGGTCGTCATCCCGGCAACTCTTGGGGCCCTCGCATTGGGCGCTTCACGAGCAGATACCGATTCGTTGCGGATGATTCTTAGTCCGTGGGGACATGCTTTCCAGCTACGTGACGATGACCTTGGAATCTTCGGCGATCCACGAGTTACGGGTAAGAGCGCGGGAGATGACTTACGCGAAGGAAAACGGACCTACCTTCTTGCCCTCACATGGCAAGAAGCAAACGCAAGCGAACGGGAAAAGCTTGCCCACGGCCTCGGCAATCCTGAGCTTAGCGAAGAAGAGCTCGAGGAACTACGCGGGATCGTCAAGCGCCGAGGTCGTCGTCGCCATGAAGAAGTCATTTCGACTTTCGAGGCCGAGGGCTTCCTTGCGTTGGAATCCAGTAGATTCAATGCCAACCAGCGCGAATTGTTAAGCGAGGTTGCGGCGATGCTGATCAAGCGCTCAAAGTAAACGAGCACGCCAAGAGAAATTGCGTACCTCTAACCGAGAACTCACCTGCAGAGATCAGAATCCTAAAACAGAGGCGATGCGATTCACGCGGTGGTGACGACCGCCCAGAAGAGCAGACATTGGCGTCTCCCCTAGTTCTTCATGCTCGGTGTAAAGCCAACGTGCGGCCTCTTCGGGGCTAAAACCACCATCAGCAAGCAAAGTGAGAGTCCCGGGAAGATTGAATAGTGGTTCGTATCCGCTATCAGTCTTAATCAGGATTTCTTCGGGAATCCCAGAGTTTCCTGCTTCATCGGTATAGGTAAAGAGGATGTGGTCGCGGACCAATTGCTTCACTCGGCGAGGCTCAATACCAAGCCTGCGTGCAACCTCTTGAACGGACAGAAGGGAAACAGCTTCACTCATGGGACAATGATATAGCGTGGGAAGGGATTCGCGCCCCAGCACGGCTCGCGGGCTTCCCTGCGCGCATCACCTGAAATCTCCAGTAAAATCCTAACGATGACTTCTGAGACAGAATTTGACCCTGAGAACCGCAGCGACGCCGAAAACGGCACTGGCGGCCAGGGTGCATCTGTGCCTGCTGACCCATTAATTGGCCTGCTCGTCGATGACCGATACCGGATCCAAGCACGCCTTGCCCGCGGTGGTATGGCTACCGTCTACGTCGCGCACGATGAGCGTTTGGACCGTCCAGTTGCACTCAAGGTCATGCATCCACATCTGGCAGAATCTGCTGATTTCGTTGCGCGTTTTAGGCGCGAGGCTCGTGCAGCCGCACGAATTGTTTCACCGGGAGTCGTTTCGGTCTTTGACCAGGGAGTGATTCACGGGCAAGGCTTCCTCGTGATGGAACTTATCGACGGAACCAACCTTCGCGCACTATTGCAGGCGCAGGGCGCTTTCACCCTTGCTCAGTCTCTTCAGTACACGCAGGATGTTCTTGAAGCACTGCGTTCTGCGCATCGAGTCGGTGTGATCCACCGTGATATCAAGCCCGAAAATGTTTTAGTACCCAGTGAAGGCCCCGTACGCGTTACCGATTTCGGTCTTGCACGTGCAGCATCAGAAGTATCGATGTCAACGACCGGTTCAATGCTTGGAACCGTCGCATACATGGCACCAGAGATCGCGACTACTGGAACCTGTGATGCGCGAAGCGACATCTATGCCGTTGGGATTATGCTCTATGAAATGCTCACGGGCTCGGTTCCGTGGCAAGGCGAAAATCCCATGCAAATGGCCTATCACCACGTGAACGACTCTGTTCCGCTTCCTTCTGAAGTTGAGCCGTGGATTCCTCGCGAAATTGATGATCTTGTTGCATCACTTGCAGCTAAAGACCCCGAGGATCGCCCCGTTGATGCTCAAGAGGCTCTTGATTTGGTGATGCGTGCTCGCACGTCACTGCCCGCAGAGCTCATGAGTCGGCGTGCGGATATCGACAGCACTGACGACAACGAACAGCGAACCACAGCACTAGGGCTTGTCGAGTTGACTTCTCCCCTTCCGGCACAAAAACTCCCAGCCACCTCGCAAGCTATCGTTCATGTCTCTGGCGGGATTGCCCACGCCGCCCCACAGGCACGCACCCGGAAGCGTTTTGGCAAAGTTCTTGCTCTGATTGTTTCGTTGCTGATTGTTGGAGTAATCGGAGGCTTTTGGTGGTGGCATGAATACGGGCCGGGTTCCTACCTGACCATGCCAGTCACTGATGGACGCGCTGTTTCTGATGTTGAGAATGATCTACGCTCACTGCATCTCAATTTCCAAGAACGTGAAGATTTCTCCGACACTGTTTCTCAAGGAAATATCATCTCTTCAACACCGGGAAGCGGCGAAGCTGTTCACAAACGTGCTGAGGTTCTTTTGGTCGTCTCAAAGGGCGTTGACATGCGTAATGCGCCAAATCTCAGCGGCATGGAAACAGACGCAGCGAAGAATGCCCTGACAACTGCGGGACTTGCAGTCGGCGATGTTCGCGAAGACTGGTCCGAAGACATCGAAAAGGGCAAGGTCATCTCGCAATCTGTCCCCGCGGGAGCCTCGGTTCGCCACGATACAAAGGTTGATATTGTCGTCTCTAAGGGTCGCGAGCCCTTATCGGTTCCCGATATTAAAGGCAAGAGTGCCGGTGAAGTCCGTCAAACCCTCGAATCGATGGGACTGAGCGCAGAGGAAACCGAGGCATTTTCATCAACAGTTGCTCAGGGAACCGTGATCTCTCAAGAAACCGCTGCGGGCACAACTCTTCATCGCGGAGATAAAGTCCAGTACACGGTCTCCAAGGGCCCAGAAACAGTAGAGGTCCCCACTGTTCAAGGACTCCAAGAAAGTCAGGCTCGTGTGGCCCTCGAACGTGTCGGCCTCCAGGTCCGTGTTGAACGCTTCATGGGCGGACTATTTGGAACTGTGCGTTCTTCTGACCCTGCAGCTGGAACGGTCGTTACTCGAGGAACCACAGTGACACTGACGGTTGTCTAGTCCCTTAGCGGCCAGGCAGTTTGAAGGTCTAGTTTTACCTATGGGTGAGGGGGTGAAGAACATTGGTTCTTCACCCCCTCACCCATGATCTGTTTCCAGAATTTCAAGCGGTATGGCGAACGAATTCAGCTACTCTTTCTTTAAGTACTCCGCGACTTGGAATGCCATCTCCAAAGACTGCTGGTGGTTCAAACGCGGATCCACTAGCGTCTCATAGCGATCACGCAAAGCCTCCTCATCAAGCTGCTCGGAGCCGCCAAGGACCTCTGTAACATCATCCCCTGTGAGTTCGACATGGATTCCACCGGGAACCGTTCCAGCCTCGCGATGGGCTTCAAAGAAACCCGTAACCTCATCCATGATCGTCTCAAAGCGTCGTGTCTTGTAACCCGTCGACGAGGTGATCGTATTTCCATGCATCGGATCGGTCACCCAGGTAACGGGGCGTCCGTCACGTGCTTGCGCTTCCAAGAGAGGAGGTAATGCATGGCGAATTTTATCCGCCCCCATACGCGTGATGAAGGTCAGGCGGCCTTCTTCACCCTCCGGATTCAAACGGTCAACCAGACGGCGCATATCATCAATTGATGTCGTCGGTCCTAGTTTGACGCCAATGGGATTACGCACATGTGCAAGCAATTCAACATGCGCATCGTCAATGCCACGAGTACGTTCACCAATCCACAAGAAGTGACCGGAAGTGTTGTAAGGATTCCCAGTGCGTGAATCGATTCGGGTCATCGCAGACTCGTAATCCAGAAGCAGAGCTTCGTGAGAGGAGAAGAGATCAACGCTACGCATCTGGGCCGCACTGGACACACCGGCTGCCTCAAGGAACTTCACCGCACGGTGAATCTCCTCAGCAAGAGACTCATAACGCGCATAAGCCGGATTAGCTGTAAAACCCCGATTCCAGTGGTGCACCAGCCGCAAGTCAGCATAGCCGCCACGAGTGAATGCACGAATCAAATTCAGCGTCGATGCGGCATGATGGTACAAATCCAACAAGCGCATGGGATCTGGAATCCGTGACTCTGGAGTGAATTCGAAGGAGTTGACAGCATCGCCGCGGTATGAGGGAAGCGTGACGTCTCCACGGGTCTCCATATCTGAAGAGCGCGGCTTCGCATACTGGCCTGCAATTCGCCCAATCTTGATCACAGGCAAAGACGCACCGTAGGTCAAAACGACGGCCATCTGGAGAAGAGTTTGGATCTTCAGACGCAAATGGTCAGCCGTCGCCTCGGCAAAAGTCTCAGCACAATCGCCACCCGTGAGGACGAAGGCCTCACCGCGCGAGGCGGCAGCGAGGTTCGTTCGCAGATCGTCTACCTCACCAGCGAAAACCAAGGGAGGCTGGCGACGCAACTCAGCCAATACGGCATCGAGTGCCTCGGGATCTGGGTAGCTCGGCTGTTGAAGCGCACGCTTGGAGCGCCAAGCTTCCCATGAAGCAGATTCTTCTAAACCGGCAGGAGCAAAGAGTTCAGGTGCGCCGGGGCGCAGCGAAAAATCGCCACGCCCCGGGAAAGAAGATGAAGCCATCGTCACTGCGCTGCAGACACAGGCTGGCCGATCTGTGAGAGCAAATCGGTGAACCACGGCTGCGTGATGTCGAAAGGCTTACCACCGGCAATGCGCGGGAAGGCAATCGCAGAAAGCTGGTCGCCATTCTCTTCATCCTGACCGATGACACCGCTTTCACCGCGCAGGGCGCACTCGACGGCAAGATCACACATCTGCTTGATCAGTGCAAGATCTTCTTCGTGTGCTGCTGCCGCGCGTGAGTAGTAACCGGACTTCTGAACCATCACCTTTTCGGCACCAATAAGCGCTGCAAACTTGCGCGCGAACCACTGACCAGGGTTGATGGTGTCGAGCTTGACGTGGCCGAAGGGATCACGCTGGACCTCTTCGCCATTGGCTTCCATCTCGGCAATGATCTCGGGAAGGCCCGCACCTTCTGAAAGGAAGATGTTGACGTTGCCTTGCTCATCCATGATTGCCTTCAGGCGTTCAGCCTCACCGGCAATGTCAAGAGCGGCCTCGGGAACGTAAACGCCGTGGACATCCCAACGCTAACGGGTCAAGCCCAAGGAAGGCGCCCAGTTCTTGCTATCGAGCAGCTCATGGTAGCGACGAGCGGTCTCTGCGGTGAGGTAGCCACAGTTACGCCCCATGCACTCGTGAACAATGAGCATACGGGGGTTCGAGCGGTGTTCGCCGATGACATTAAATGCGAAACGTGCACCTTCGTCCGCCGCGGTCCATGCGCCCAGAGACTGACGAATCGGAACAACGTCATTATCAATGGTCTTAGGAAGGCCAACCACAGTCAGTTCGTAGTTGTGCTCGTGCAGGTAGGCTGCGAGATCAGCTGCGGTCGTGTTTGTGTCGTCACCACCAATGGTGTGCAGAACATCAACACCATCCTTGCGCAGCTGCTCGGCAGCAAATGCAAGCGGATCGACGCCTTCTTCAACCAAGCCTCGGTCGACAAGGTTCTTTGCATTGGTCAGCTTGACGCGAGAATTACCGATGGGTGAACCACCAAACTCGCGAAGAATACCTGCGTTACGGCGTCCTTCTTCGTCGACGACAACATAGTTGCCGGTCAGAAGGCCATGGTAGCCGTACTGGTAAAGGATGATTTCTACCTCGGGAGCAACCTGGGTGTAGCGCTCGATGAGATCACCAACAGCAGCCGAAAGACAGGGGGCAAAGCCACCAGCGGTCAAGAGAGCAACACGACGAACCGTCATGAGTCAACCTTTCAGTTTTCTTCACGCGCAGCAAGAGAAGCGCGCCAGTAACTTATCTTATCGAGAGTGTAGTTTCTTCGCCGTCCCGGACCTTTTTCTGGGACACGGCAATGTCACTATCAATCTTCATCCCCAGATTCGTCTGTTACTTCGGGGATCTGTTCAACGTCTTCTTCGGGCGGAGTCGGAACCTGAACCTCAGGGGCCTCACGCCCGCCGGGCGCGCTCTTCCCGTTCGAGGGTACCGGGCCGTCAAAAGCGCATTCCTCGGCAAGCTGCGCTTTCACATCAGCAGCATAGAGATC
>CALIEP010000184.1 GCA_938022345.1 uncultured Actinomyces sp. | reverse complement strand
CCGCCGTCATTTTCCGCACAGATCGCCGCATTGAAAGGAATCGAGGAGAAATCTGGACACATCAACTGCGGGTCAGTTCTGGGCGCTGGAGTACTACACCAGGAGTTGCTGGAAGGGCGCTGCGGCCTTACGAGGAATCATCGATCCAAGTGCAAGAAGTTGCTCAGCGCTATAGCGCAGTTCGCGAACCGCAAAGGCCAGGTACTTAATGATGAGTTCACGGCTATCAAAACGCTCGCCGTCCCAACCACCGAGGATCACCATTCCATACCAGCGCTCGACAAGCCTACGAGTATCCACCGGATTCTCGGGATCATAATCGGGCATCTCTTTGGCCAGCTTCTCAAGGAGCTGGAGCATCGCATCAACTCGATATGAGAAATGGTCATGGGCGGGATGGCTGTCATTGACAGACTCAACGGTAAAAACGCGGTCTAGATCAGTCATCACCTGGTTGTCGGGGGCTGCAGCAAGACGCAGGTGTGCAGCGATCCACTCATTCATGCTCGAAACTTTCGCACCGCGTTCTTCAAGGATCGGATCGCCGGGAGTACCATCTTCGGTTTCGGCGGTCACAACCTCAACGTCGAAGATACCGAAAGCCTCTTCGAAGGCCTCGATAACATTCAGGACCAGGGCATCCTTCGTCGGGAAGTGATACATGACGGTCGGATGGGAAACACCGATTTCTTCGGCAAGATCTCGCAAAGAAAAACCGTAGTAGCCGCGCATTGACAACAACTGCGTTGCCCCGCGAATAATCGTTGTCCGGGTGGAACGTCCAACGGAGTAGCTACCTCGCTTCTTACGGGCGGGACCCGTCTGCGAATTTTCGTCTTCGCTCACGGCTACCTCCTTCATTCTTCAGTTCTGCTCTGTTGGGTGGGGATAACTCTTAAAGTCTAAGCGAAAATGCGGGTGGTGCGAAATTATTCGCACCACCCGCAAGTCGCTACCGATCAGTGATTGGATACCTCAACGCGGAGCCCTTCAAGATCGTCGGTGACATCGACGGTGACGGTGTCACCGTCTTCAACCTCGCCGCTCAGAAGCAGTTTGGCCAGTCGATCGCCAATCTCGCGCTGGATCAGCCTGCGCAGAGGACGAGCACCGTAGGCCGGGTCGTATCCTCGCCTGGTCAGCCAGCCTCGTGCACCTTCGGTGACATTCAGGCTGATACGGCGATCCTTCAGGCGATCCGCCATAGATTCGACCAAAAGATCAACGATTCCAGACAGATCCTCGGGGCTGAGCGGATCAAAGATCACGGTCTCATCCAGACGGTTGATGAACTCAGGCTTGAAGGAGGCACGCACGGCATTCATCACACCTTCGCGCTTTTCTTCTTCACTGAGCTCAGGATCGGTCAGGAACATCGATCCCAAGTTCGAGGTCAGGATCAAGATTGTGTTCCTGAAGTCCACGGTACGTCCCTGACCGTCGGTCAAACGTCCGTCATCCAAGACCTGCAAGAGGATGTTGAAGATCTCGGGGTCCGCCTTCTCAACCTCGTCAAAGAGGACGACGCTGTAGGGGCGACGACGCACGGCCTCGGTCAGCTGACCGCCCTGTTCGTAACCGACGTACCCCGGAGGGGCACCGACCAAACGGGCCACGGAGTGCTTCTCCGAGTACTCCGACATGTCGATTCGAACCATGGCGCGTTCATCATCGAAGAGGAACTCGGCCAAGGACTTCGCAAGTTCGGTCTTACCAACACCCGTGGGGCCAAGGAAGAGGAAGGAACCTGTGGGTCGGTTCGGATCGGACAGGCCTGCACGCGAGCGGCGAACCGCATCGGAAACCGCGCGGACAGCATCCTTTTGGCCGATCAGTCGATGAGCAATGAAGTCCTCCATATGGACGAGCTTCTCGCTCTCGGTCTGCAGCAGTTTACCCACGGGGATTCCAGTCCAGGATTCGACAACCTCAGCGATCTCGGTCGGACCGACCTTCTCAGCGATCATCGGTTCATTGGCCTCGTTCGCCTTTTCTTCGGCCTCAACCTTTTCTTCCTCTTCGCGAATCTGACGTTCGATCTGAGGAATATCGCCGTTTTGCAAACGTCCCGCTTCTTCGAAGCGACCGGCACGAATAGCCAGCTCCAACTGGGTACGCAACTCATCCAACTGGACGCGAAGCTCACCCACGCGGTTGTGGCCAGCCTTTTCGGCTTCCCAACGGCTGGTGAGAGCAGCAAGCTCTTCGTTCTTGTTTGCAAGGTCCTCGCGAAGCTTCTCGAGGCGCTCCGCCGTGGCCTCGTCCAGGCCATCGGGGTCAGACTCGGTCAAGTAGGACTCTTCCATACGGAGACGATCCACCTGGCGACGCAGAACGTCGATCTCCTCAGGCGAGGAGTCAAGTTCCATGCGCAGTCGGGAGGCGGCCTCGTCGATCAGGTCAATGGCCTTATCGGGAAGCTGACGCCCGGTGATGTAGCGGTCAGACAGCTGAGCTGCCGCAACCAAAGCACCGTCAGAAATGGTGATCTTGTGGTGTGCTTCGTACTTCGGCGCAATACCGCGCAAGATTGCGACGGTGTCCTCAACCGAAGGCTCACCAACGAACACCTGCTGGAAACGACGCTCAAGAGCGGGGTCCTTTTCGATGTTCTCGCGGTACTCGTCCAGGGTTGTTGCGCCGACCATGCGGAGCTCACCACGGGCCAGCATGGGCTTGAGCATATTGCCCGCGTCCATTGCGCCTTCAGAGCCGCCACCGGCACCGACGACCGTGTGAAGTTCGTCGATGAAGGTGATGATCTCGCCGTCGGAACGTTCGATTTCGCCCAGAACAGCCTTGAGGCGTTCTTCGAATTCGCCACGATACTTCGCGCCCGCAACCATCCCGGTCAGATCAAGAGCGATCAGCTTCTTGTTCTTCAAAGATTCGGGGACGTCGCCTGCAACGATTCGCTGAGCGAGGCCTTCGACGACGGCGGTCTTACCGACGCCGGGCTCACCGATCAGAACAGGGTTGTTCTTGGTTCGACGAGACAGCACCTGGATCACGCGGCGAATTTCGCTATCGCGACCGATCACGGGATCCAGCTTGCCTTGGCGTGCAACCTCAGTCAGGTCGCGTCCGTACTTCTTGAGGGCCTCGAAGGAACCTTCGGGGTCAGCGCTGGTAATGGGATCGGGGCGAAGCTCATCCAGAGCCTTCTGCAAGCGTTCTGCGGTTGCACCGTTTTCACGCAGGATTTCGCCTGCACTATCGTCATTTGCGGCCAACGCAATGAGCAGGTGCTCAGTAGAGACGTAGGCGTCTCCCTTTGCTTCTGCACGCTTGCGGGCGTCGTTAATCACCTGGATCAGACCACGTGAAGTCTGCGGCTGGGCAACACTCGAACCGCTGGTTGAGGGCAGAGCCACCAGAGCATTGCGCGTGCGAGCGCCGATTTGCTGCGGGTTTGCCCCAATTGCTTGAAGCAGAGAGTAGGCAATGCCCTCACCCTGTTCAAGAAGTGCTTCCAAGAGATGCAGGGAATCCACCTGCGGGTTCCCAGCGGCCTGTGCCGACTGGACCGCGCTGCTCACTGCCTCTTGGGCTTTGCTTGTAAATTGTTCAGTCATCATTCCTCCTGCCGCTCATTACGGGCGGCTTTTTTCGTTCTGACTTACACAACGTCAACAAACTTGAGTCTATTCCACTCAACTTTATTTTTCTGCACAAATC
>CALIEP010000183.1 GCA_938022345.1 uncultured Actinomyces sp. | reverse complement strand
CATCTACTGCACCCGGGCACTGGGTCCTCGCAAGAGTCGGAAAGAAAGTTCTGCGTCCCGGTGGCTTGGAACTGACACTTCAGATGCTCTCTGACGCGAAGCTAACCGGCTCGCGGGTGGTTGAATACGCTCCCGGGTTGGGGCGAACCGCATCGGAAATTCTTGCTGCTCGCCCTGCCTCGTACACCGGGGTCGACAAGGACCCGGTTGCTGCCAAACACGTGAGCGAGTTGGTCGGCACACGGGGGACGGTGATTAACGCTGATGCCTCCGACACCGGACTGGAGTCGGGGTCTGCCGATGTTGTTGTTGGCGAAGCCATGCTGACCATGCAGGGGGAGAAGTCCAAGAAAGCTATCATTTCCGAGGCCGTGCGGCTGCTGGCACCGGGAGGACGCTATGCGATCCATGAGCTTGCCGTCCAACCCGATACCATCGACGAGGAATTGCATACGCAGATTCGCAAAGACTTGGCGCGTGCCATTCACGTAAATGCTCGTCCTCTCACCTGTGCGCAGTGGTCTCAGCTTTTGGAAGAATGCGGACTGGTGGTCGATAGCGTTCACACCGCGCCTATGGCCCTCCTTGATTTCTCGCGGAATATTCGTGATGAAGGTTTTATGCAGACACTGCGAATCATTCGCAATGTTCTTTCAGATCGAGAGCTGCGTGCGCGTGTGCTAGGAATGAGGAAGGCTTTCCGTACATACCAACAGTGGATGTGCGGAGTGGCAATTGTGGCTCACAAGCCACTGAAAGGAGAAGACCATGACGCTCAGTGACGACACAAATCTTGAGGTTCCCGTGCCGATCATGACGGATGTTCAAGACATCGCCTCGATGATCCAGATCAACGAACAGGCCACGGTTTCACGCACCGTCATGCACTGTGAAGGAATGCGTCTGGTGCTCTTCTCCTTCGATAAGGATGAGATTCTCAGTGAGCACACCGCGGCAATGCCCGTCATTCTTCAGACCCTTGAGGGCGCTATGGAAATCGTCGCAGACGGCCGTACAGTGATTCTGCGTCCCGGTGATGTCATCCACTTTGGAACACGTCTTCCGCATGCAGTGCGCGCATTGGAGCCCTCGAAGTTGGCGCTCTTCATGCTCGACTCGCGCGAGCGTGCACCCAAGAAGTAAAAATACTTTGCGGTTGTTGAGGGGGTGAAGGCCTAGGCCTTCACCCCCTCAACAGTTTCGCCTCTGTTCGCGCGCGAAAAGCGCGTTAAGACCTAGAAATAGCTCGCAAGAGGCCCGTCTTCAGTTGTGATCACGTGAACCGGGGTATCGAAGACATCAGTGAGCACCTGGTCAGTCATGATCTCTTCGGGAGTGCCCTGGTAAGCGACAGTGCCATCCTTGAGCGCAACGATGCGCGTGGCGTAGCGAGCCGCAAAATTAATGTCGTGAAGAACAATGACGATCGTGCGTTTAAATTCTTCAGCGGCCCGCCTGAGCAGTTTCATCATTTCAACACTGCGTGCAATATCCAGATTATTGAGCGGCTCATCAAGAAGGATGTAGTCCGTTTCCTGGCATAAAACCATCGCAACGTAGGCGCGTTGGCGCTGTCCGCCAGAGAGCTGGTCGAGATAACGCGTTTCGATCGAATCAAGTCCCAAGAAATTGATGTAGCGAGTGATGATGTCTTCATCCTGGGCGTTGAGATGCCCATGGCTGTGAGGGAAACGACCGAAGGCGACAAGCTGGCGAACAGTCAGACGCGAGACGAAGTGGTTCTCTTGACGAAGAATAGACAAGATCTTCGCCAAGTCTTTCGATTTTGTCGTTGATACATCCGCACCACCGACTGTAATTGTGCCCTCGTCGATACCGAGTAGACGGCCAATCATGGTCAGAAGCGTCGACTTTCCAGCGCCGTTTGGGCCGACAAGGGCGGTAATCCCACCACGCGGAAGCTCAAGGCTAACGGGACCGATGTGGACGGCCTCGGAATAGTGTTTCGCTACTGTATTGATCTGGATCATAGCCGCCCCTTCT
>CALIEP010000182.1 GCA_938022345.1 uncultured Actinomyces sp. | reverse complement strand
CTCATCCCCGCGTGTGCGGGGAAAACGCTTTAGAGTTTGGCTATACTGTTCCTAGCGTGGGCTCATCCCCGCGTGTGCGGGGAAAACCCCATCGTGAGCTTAACAGCGCGAATAGCGTACGGCTCATCCCCGCGTGTGCGGGGAAAACGCTGAACGATCTGGAGTTTTAACGTTTAGATCGGTCAGATCTTGGAAACCCTTGAGCTTTCCGTCTTCTCTGAAAGTTACTCATTGCAGGGCGTTTGTGCAACTGTCGCTCAGCAGGATCAGGCTCTGAATACTGGCCGCGCCCCTCGGAATAGTACGGCCGCATCATCAAAGTAATCCCTTCGAAATCAACTGGTTTCCATGGATCACCCCACGTCAAAAACGCTAGTCCCTGCTAATTGCGCGCACGATACACCATCACCGCACGGCCGGTTCGCATGTTCTCAGTGACGATCGCCCATAAACGCTCACGCACACGAGCACTCAAAGTCCCGACGAAGACTCCCGGAGAAATCTCAAGTAGCCATCTAGTTACATGACCTCGCAACCCCTCCGGAACAGCAGAAAGCACAAGCACAATCACAGTTCAGCACTTTCTTCATACGAAACCCCAGCTGCAACAGTGCCCTCTCGGTCATCCCACAGCCGGAGATCGTCGACAATGAGTTCTTCATCGTCAATGTCGACAGGACCCGCTATCGACAAAAGACCCTTAATATCCGCAACACAGCGCTCCAGAAGACGGAACTCTCTCACGGAATCACGAACCTTTTTCCGCGCCGCGCTCCCCACTGCCTCGGTTAGAGGACCAGCAGCAATATCGAAAGCGATGGGAATAGTCAGATCTACCTTGTATAGATCTGCAATGTCGTACACGAACGACCGATAGTTCCCGTTGTGTACGAACCCAAGCCCCGGACTACAGCCCAGGGCAACGATCACCGCATGTATAACCCCATAGACTGCGGAATTTGCAGCAGACAAGGCCTGATTAACCAGTGACCCTCCTTCGAAATTATCGGGATCATACTCACGCCCATCCCAAGGAACGCCAGTACGCTGCGAATGCTGACGATACAATCGCCGAATCCGAGCTCCCTCACGACCCCTGAGCTGTTGAAGGCTTAACTTCGATACGTCTTCACCTGAAAAACGCATCAAGTACATGCTGCGAGCCACCGCAAGCCTCAAGGACGGATCACTCACCGCACGCGCCTGAGCCTCAAGCAAACGAGACGAACGTGAAGGAGGGTTCCCATGCGCGTAGTAACGCACTCCGTTCTCTCCAACCCACACGATCGTCGAACCGCTCTCTGACAGCACCGACACTGCAGAGTGGGTGATGCGGACCCCCGGTCCCAGCAGCAGCACCGAAAGCGCTGCTGCTGGGACATGGGCAATACCGTGACCGTCAGCAATCGAGATGGCATTCGACTCCCGATTAACCGTGCAACGCTCCACATAAAGAAACGTCAGACGGTCACGCACACGCACCAGATCCTTCGGATCCGGCGGTCTTGCCCCGGGGATCGCGTTCACGGCCGTGAAAGTGTCATGAGACCGCAGCCATACGCTTTCGCTCGCCCAATTCCATTGACGAGAAGACGACGCAGAGCCTGCGAATCTGTTACTTCAAGAACACCGTCGAAAGTTGCGCTTGAAAGCGTTACGCGAGAATCCTGACGTCGAAACTCTTCAACACTGCGCTCGATCCCCTGAATCATCAAGGTTTCACCGTCGCGTCTTAGCCCGTTATCGTCCTCGAGAATGGGTAAATCACCACCGAGGTCGAGTGATTTGAGCACAGCAAAACCATTTCGCTCTGCCCGATCCAGAAGCCACTGAAGTTGCTGATCCCGGGTCACGTGCGCAAGGATCTTCTTCCGTCCCTGCCTGTCACGCTGATTAGCCATCCTGAACGTGGGATTTACGCACACGCGGAAACCCCATCGCTGACCGACCTCAAGGCGATCGAGGAAACCATCAAGTTCCCGCACAACAACTCCCCCCTCCGTTGCATACCCTGCTTCCTCAACAATGTGTGAGGGATCAGGAGACACGGGGCTCGAAATGTACAGAGACCACGACGGACTTCCTTCACGGCCTCGCCCCACGGGAGCCGCAGGCCTATCCAAGCGCCACAAAACCCGAGAAGCTCCTGCCTGGTCAAGAACTCCCGGCGGAAAGCAATTCATAATGGCCGCGTGTAGAACCTGCCGGCTCCTTGCAAGACGCCATGTTCCGCGACGCTGTGGGTTCAAATAGATTCGCGTCAGATACATTAGAGAACCCCCATCGGATCGTGACCGAGACGTGCATCTTCCTGCGGGGAAACGTGAACATACTCCGGGTTTTCCAGAGTGATTCGTGTTTCCTCAACAGTCCTGAACGTATACATGCGATGCTCCGAATCAAAACTGACCGGGACATCTTGGAGCGTTTGCGCCGACGTTTTACCAACCGACTCTGGGATAACCCCCTCATCAGCAAGCACGCGAAGGCTCACGTATTGCTCGAAGCGCTGCTTCTTCTGGTAGTACGTCGAAGCGAGCCAAGGAGTTGTTGTGATGACCTCCCACATCTCTTCATCACGTACTGCAAGTCGAAGAGGCATGGTTGGAGGGCATGAGCGACGCCCAAGATACAAGGGAAATACTGGCCGAAGAATAGCCTGCGAAAGCCCATCGATTAGGTCGTTAGGCCCCTCGACGAAACCCGCAAAGGCCGCGTCTGCTCGGTAGTACCGCTCAGATAGAGGCATTGATTCACTCCCCCGATGAGCAGTATGGAAGTCACGTAGTAGCTCTCCACGCTGGTCAACTCGCACTGCGACGCGAAGCTGAGCAAGATCCTCAATCGGATCAGTACGCCTTCTGCCTTGCGCAGCTGCAAGCAAACCAAGAATTCCACTCTTCGTAGGGAAAGCCTCTGTTGATCTGCGGGTGAAACGGCTGGAGGATCCCCATGATTGCATGGGGCCCGCCATTCTTAAGACTAGTACTTTACTCATCGCGTTCCTCGGACTGCTTCCACGGTCGCACCGCCGAGATCAACCAAGCGCACTTGCTTTCCAACCTCGCCAAACTTCGCACCACGAGGCGTGGTCCATGCAGCGAGCGATTCCACGGCCTCGAGACCGGTGAGTGTGCGCAACTGGGATTCAAATTCAACGAAACGTGCGATCGCTGGTTCAGCATATCCCTTCGAACCAGCCACGATCGGGTCCTCGAAGGCACCGCTCATGTTAATTGGCTGGTCATCGCGAACCTGCACCAAAACTGCGTCCGGGAGAGTTCGGTTTGCAAAAGTTGTAATTTTACCGGTCGGCATCGAACGAACGAAGCTATCAATAAAGAGTTCAATCGCATGATCAGCAACGGTGTCATCACCGAGATTCTCGCGAAGCATATCGACATTGATTGTTGCGTAACGATATACCGTTGCCGAGGCAAACTCGATGGTACCGATCATTCCGGCGCCTTCATCAGCGTCCTCATTACGCTTCTTTTCATCATCGACAGCGGTGTAGTAGTCGTATTCGTTCTCAACCGCACCAACACCGATAGCGTGCGCAACCTGGCATGCAGCATCAACATTAAGAGAATTCGGTTCTGCGACCATACGCCCGAACAGAGCGATATCAATCGAGTGGTTCGTATCAACCAGATCTCGCGGCTTAAGTTCCTTGAAAGCGGCTCCAGGATCGTCAGCATCAGCCACAGAGATGAGCGCTTCCGCAACGTGTTCAATTTGCTTCGCAGACAGGAATACAAGGAATCCGGATTCCTTCAGTTCCTGTTCGCTCTTCGCACCGCGCGGCTCAGTGAGCTTGAAGCCGATAGACTTCAGACCCATTTCCGCGAGTTCAACAGCACGCGAATCAAGGTCTGGACGCATTTCAGAGATCTTACGAGCCACAAGCTCAACGATCTTCTTCGTGCGAACTCCATAGTTCGAGTCAGCGATCTTTCCTTCGAAGTCCTCACGAGTAGCTCGCTTGATTGCCTGCGAGGAAATGCGCATACGTCGCACGCCACCGAAAGTTGCGCTCTTAGGCGCACCAGTGTCGTCACGATTCGGGTTCGAGGGAGGAAGGGTCTGCAGAACGTGGATATCAATAAAAAGAGACATGGTATTTCCTTTCAAATGTTGAAGTGAATTGTGTTGATTGCTATTTCCCTGCACATCACTGAGCGGATGCGGAAGCCGTCTGAGTTGTTCGTGCGAATTGACGTCCCCAATTTCGCACTACCGAGGTCCTGCGACTTGGGTCTTGCCAGTAGAACAGGTCCGAGGCCAAGTAACCGTAGTCGCACGGCACTTCAGCAGCCTCGAGTTGGGAAACCAGGGAGCGCAAACGTACCAGTAATCCCTCATATGTTGGCGCTTGGATCGCTGCGGAAAAAGTGCGATATATAGGAGTTTCTTCAGCGCGTTTGTCTCCCCGTTGTTGTTCTGCAACAACGCGAATTGCTGAGGCAAAACGACGTGGATGATCGGACGTATCATGCATCTGACGCGTATTGGACCCTTGATGCCGCGCCCAGAGTGTTAAAGCCCCGTGCACTGCTTTTTCACCCCGCGTGGGAGTGTCACTTGGACCCTCATACTCACCGTCTAGCGTGAGATCCCAAATTGCTGGAATTGAGCCGATTTCCTTCCCCAGAGCAGAACGCAACTGCGCTTGGAGGGCCCTTGCAGAGGGGGTGTCTTTGGAAAGGCGATGCACAATGAGTCCATTAACTCGACTGCGCACAGCTTGCCCGGAGTTCAACCCTGAAACCTCGCGAATCAGAGTGGTCTCCGATTCAGCAGAGTTACTGGTAATTTCATTCCTTCCTGTGTGTCTTCCTGAATTGGTAAGAGCTTGTTGAGGGCCGAATTGAAGTAGTTTTCAGCCGTCCCGATGTTCATGAATCCTCGGCCGGTATCTCTGCCAATAATTGCTGCGGAAGGCGTTGAGGCAGCAAGTCCAGCTGCAGTTTCTTGAGCAAAGGCCCGAAGGGACCTCTCCCAGACCCGCGCAATTTCACTGGGTTTACTGTCCTCATCGATATTGGCCAGCCAGTGCCTAAATGGATCATCAACCCGCGCATAGAAATGTTGTTTCGCTCGGTCTCTTGCGCCCTCACCGGCCCCATCACCGCTTTCCCC
>CALIEP010000181.1 GCA_938022345.1 uncultured Actinomyces sp. | reverse complement strand
GGCATGATTGAAGGAATTGCGGTCTACATCGTCACGATGATTGTCATGCTTGCCATCGCCTCGGCCGTCATTTTAGGTTTTGCATTGCACCGGCGAAGCGCTGATCAGTGGAGAGACCATCTTCGGAATCAGTCCGGACAGGAAATCCCCGCCCAGATCCCGCAAATTAGCGTTCGTGAAGAGAACATGAAGGCAGTTCTTGAGTCCTCAAAGGGCTCTCGTGGGTACATGGTGGCGGATGGCCTTCCAGGTTTCGAAGCCGTTGAAGCAATGACCGAGCGCATTGAAGATATCGCCACCAGGCGTGGGGCACACGCGAAGCCCGCCCCAACCGAGGCCGATACCTCGAAAGATGCATAAGAGAAGCGCACTGAGGGAAGATTGACCTATGCAGGCTGTCATGGACTTTATTCATAACCCCGTGGCCCCCATCATTTTGGCGGGGATCATTGTTGTTCTTGTCGCGGCTGTTTCGTTTGTCGTGCGTTCGCTCAAGTCGTCACGCACACAAAGTGAAGTGCCTCCATCGACCTCCGTTGTCCCCGAGGCTTCGCTTCCGCAAGCTCAGGAAAGTGAAGTCGAAGGAGCCCAGCGTTCCCGAGATGGTCCTGCAGCGCAAACTGCTGACCATGCTGCCCCTTCTGCCGGGCAAGTCTCTACGTCGGAGGAAACCCCGGCCTCGGGAATTGAAGAAGAACGCACGGAAAGCGCCTCTATTGAGGTCCCCGAATCCATTCCTTCACGAATGGGACGTCTTCGTGCGCGCTTGGCACGTTCGGGGGCTTTGGGCAAATCCCTTCTTTCTTTGCTCTCTCGCGGTGATCTTTCAGCCGCGGATTGGGAAGAGATGGAAGATTCTCTTCTTGTCGCAGATTTGGGCTTGGAAGCAACCGATGAGTTGATGGAAGCCCTTCACACGCGAGTGAAGGTTGAGAACACTTCAGATCCACAGGTTGTGCGTGCTCTTTTGCGCGAAGAACTGCTCAAGCTTGTTGGTCCCGATATGGATCGCTCCGTGAACCTCGCAGTTCGAGATGTTGACGGAGTTCGTGTTCCCGCAACTATCTTGATGGTTGGCGTGAACGGAACTGGTAAGACGACAACCACTGGAAAAATGGCACGTATTTTCCGCGCCGAAGGACACGAGGTTCTGCTGGGGGCGGCGGATACTTTCCGCGCTGCTGCCGCTGAACAGCTGGAGACTTGGGGAAGCCGCGTTGGCGTTGATGTAGTCCGTTCTGATCGTGAAGGTGCTGACCCGGCCTCCGTTGCATTCGAATCGGTTGAAGAAGGCATTCGACGGGGCTGTGATGTCGTCATGGTCGATACCGCGGGCCGACTTCAAACAAAGTCTGCGCTCATGGACGAGCTGGGTAAGGTCAAGCGCGTGATGGAGAAGCGCGCACCAGTCAGTGAAGTCCTTCTGGTTCTGGACGCGACGACCGGTCAAAACGGTCTTCGACAGGCTGAAGTTTTCGCTGAGGTTGCTGGAGTAACAGGTATCGTGCTCTCCAAGCTGGATGGCTCAGCTAAGGGCGGAATTGTGGTTTCAGTCCAGCGAGCATTGGGTGTCCCCGTCAAGTTTGTGGGACTTGGAGAGGGCCCGGACGACCTTGCTCCCTTCGATCCCGAGTCCTTTGTTGATGCAATCGTGGGCTAAAACCCACTACTCTTAACATTTAGTTATTTCGAAGTTGTGCTCGTGAGGAGTAGTCACAGTGGCTTTCTCGGATCTTTCTGATCGTTTGACCGCGTCCTTTAAGAGGCTCCGTTCGCGTGGAGTTTTGACGGAATCTGATGTCGATCAGACTATTAGCGAGATTCGTCGTGCCCTGATCGATGCTGACGTTGCCCTTCCTGTCGTTCGTCAGTTCACCACTCAGGTTCGCGAGAAGGCCTATGGAGCAGCTCGTTCCCGCGCGCTTAACCCCGGTCAACAGGTTGTCCGCATTGTTCATGATGAACTTGTTGAGATCCTGGGTGGTGAAACCCGAGAGCTGCATTTTGCCCAGCGAGGCCCGACAGTTTTCATGCTCGCAGGTCTGCAGGGTGCAGGTAAGACGACTTTGGCC
>CALIEP010000180.1 GCA_938022345.1 uncultured Actinomyces sp. | reverse complement strand
CTCATCGATTTAACCAACCGGGGCGGAACGGTCATTTTGTCCAGCCACGTCATGGCCACCGTCCAACAGCTGTGCACCCATGTTGCTGTGATTAATCACGGACAGGTTTTGGCTTCTGGAACGACTGCAGAAGTGGCGGGTGACATGTCCTTGGACGAGCGTTTTGCTCAGTTGGTGGGCGGCTTGCACACGAGCGAAGGGCTGTCATGGTTGGCCAACTGATTCGTTTGAAGCTGCGCATCATGTTGAACGTGATGCGCAAACAAGTCGCAGTCCTGATCCTGTCGCTCATGGCGCTTGTTTATGGTTCGGCAATGGTTGGCGCTCTGTACGTTGGCGTCGTGGCTTTAAGCGAATCTATCCCGCCAGAATTCATCATGCTCATCGGGCCTTTGGTTTTCCTCGGGTGGCTGATCCTGCCGTTGTTGTTCTCGACGATGGATAACACCCTGGAACCACGTCGCCTCTCTCCTTTCATTGCACCTTCACCCAGGCTTGGCTTTGCTCTTGTTGCGGCGTCAGCGTTTGGAATTGGTGGGATTTTTTCATTACTCCTCTTCCTATTACCCGCCTGTTTTTTCTTAGCTCGCGGTGAATTATTGCTCTCACTCGGCGCAACCTGTGCTGCTGTTCTTACTCTCCTCACTGCGGTCATTTGGGCAAAGTCCGTGACGACGTGGGCGGGAAACCAAGTTTTGAAAAACTCGGAGCGTAAGAATTTTGCGTCTTTTATCGGTTCGATGATTTTCGTTGCAGTTTTCGCACCGATGGGAATCTGGACGCAGATTCTTATTCGGAATTTTTCATACGACGCAGTTCTTGCCTTCGCTTCCAAGGTCTACACCACACCTTTTGGTGCCTTTTTCGGGGTAGTTGAGTCCTTGAGGCAAGGGGACTACCTCTTTGCGGGAATTCGCTGCGCAATCTGTCTTGCGACTATCGCCCTAGGTTGGGTTCTCTGGATCCGTCTGTTGAAGCCGTCGATGTACGGCAGCGCAAACCGCGTCTCCGCCAAAGCGCGCGAGGCCATTGAGGCTTGCCGCTATCACGTTGATGAGGCACGCGCCGAGGCTGATTTGGCAAAGCAGCGCTCGGATTCGCGTTCAGCAGGACTCAAGCGCGTTCAACGCTGGCAGGCGCTCGGGCTTTCGGGCCGCTAGGCTGCGATGGCGACGAAGACGGCTTACTACTGGCTTCACGATTCTCGACTGTCGGTGTCCTTGGGCTCGACGATCCTCTTCCCGGCGATGGCCGTTCTCATGGACTACATGATTGACAGTGACGTGCGTGAATTCATGCCTTTCACTTTCGGCTTCTTCCTATACCTTGCTCCGATCGTCATCGGCGCAAATATCGGTGCGAACATGCAATATGACTCAACAGCTGCATGGGTGCCGATTGCTGCCGGAATGACCGGGCGCGAAGATCGTTTAGGCCGCCTCTTGGGGTCACTCGCTATTGTTGCCCCGGTCATCCTTGTGGCCTCGGGAGCGGCATGCGTCATTATGGGCAAGAGCGTGCTTGATATCGTCTACACACTGTGCTTGTGCATTCTCTTCCTGGCTGCTTCATCAGGAATCGCAACGGTTGTCGGAAGTCGCTGGGTCTACCCCGTTCAGCAACCTGGCGCATCTCCTCTGTCGACGCGAGGCGCAGGGGCTGGAATGGTAGCGATGTGGGCGACCTCTGCTGCCATGCTGGGCGGTTTGTTGGTCGCTTTGCCCGGCTGGCTTGCCTTGATCTTTACCACCGGCACAGGAATCCCCTTCATTACCGCTGTGGTCGTATCTTTGGCCTGGAGCGCAGCCGTCGTTGCAATTTCAGTGGTGTGGGGTGGACGCTTATGGGACCGCTATAAGGTCGAGATGCTGACAACAATGAAGTCATGTCGGGAAACTAGAAGCCTTGTTTCCTACCGATTGACATATGGTTGTGGCCCGCAGGAATTCCTGCGGGCCACAACTGTTATACGCGATATGTTCAGCGCGCCTGATAGGTAAGGCAGTCAGCGCCGGCAGATCCCACGCGAATCGCAGAGGCGGTGCACTCCAGACCGGTATTGAAGGAGCAGTCTGCCTTCTGGCAGGCGCCAACAACCGGGCTCTTGCGCTCGAGGCCACCACGAACCGAGAGCGGAACGAAGGTTGCGCAGGTACGTCCGTAGCCGATGGTCACGGCGCCAGCAGCGCAGCCATTGTTGTTGTACGAGCACTCCGAAACGGAGCAGTCCTGGACCAGGGGAAGGTCGATGGTCGTCATGATGTTCTCCTTGAAGAGTCGACACAAATTGTTAAGACCCCTCAAGAATGCATGTTTTATTTCGAAAAACATATAGCGCTGTTTTTTCTGCGGAATATCAACGAAAACCGAGTGTCGCCTCCGAAGAATGTTCACGTAATTACGATAAAGTCCAACCGGCTATTTGCCTCAGGTTAGGCTGTGCTACACAAGGTATGGCACTGCGAGTTCTACTCGTCAAGAAGCTCTGCATTCAGCAGCCAAGCTTCTTCCAACTCGTCAATTTCCTGGCGAATCTGAGTTGACTGCGCAGACAAGTCCGTCATCTCTTCTAGAGCGCTCTGATCCTCAGCAATGCGCGCAGCACATTCAGCAAGCTTTTCTTCGATCTTTTCAAGGCGTGTGCGCAAGGTATCGATCTTGCGTTCAAGCCGTGCGCTTTCTTTCTTTGCCGCTCGTCGCGCAGCAGAATCAGTCATCCCCGAGCCTGTGGCGTCTGCGGAAGATTCCTCCCCCGCCGCATTTCCAGATTGACGAGGCCCTGCCGCACTTTCGCGAGCATCGGGAGACTTTGCGCCACCGGCCTCGCGAATACTCAAGTATTCTTCAACTCCCCCGGGAAGAGCGCGAAGGCTTCCGTCCCCCAAAAGCGCAACTTGGTGGTCGGTTACGCGTTCAAGCAGGTAGCGGTCGTGGCTGACGACAACCAGAGTGCCCGGGAAGGCATCCAGCAGGTCTTCCATTGCCGCCAAAGTATCCGTATCCAGATCGTTCGTCGGCTCGTCAAGAAGAAGGACATTCGGTTCAGCCATGAGCAGGCGCATGAGCTGCAGGCGTCGCCGCTCACCACCGGAAATCTCCGAAATCCTGGTCCATGCACGCTCTCGAGTAAAGCCCATCCTCTCAGTCATTTGCGAATAGGAGACTTCCTTGCCGTCAACGATCACGCTGTGCGCAACCTGATCGACGGCCTCAACAACGCGCATATCTGAAAGATCATCAAGCTCGTGGGTGTCCTGCGAAAGCGTGGCGACCTGAACGGTCTTCCCGCGCTTCACGCGCCCACTGGTCGGTTCCAGGTCCCCTCGAAGAAGATTGAGAATCGTTGTTTTCCCCTCGCCATTCACGCCGACCACACCGACTCGTTCACCGGGAGCAAGACGCCACGTCACATGGTCAAGAATGGTGCGTTGGCCGCCTTCTGGAGTTGGGAAGGTGACGGTAACGTCCTCGAGGTCCAATACGTCTTTCCCGAGGCGCGCGGTCGCCATTTTCACCAGCTCGACGCTGTCCCTGGGCGGGGGAACGTCAGCGATCAATGCTTCAGCGGCGGCGATATGGAACTTTGGCTTGGAAGTTCGCGCGGGGGCACCTCGGCGCAGCCAAGCCAATTCCTTCGTCAATAGGTTTGCGCGTTTCTTCGCAGCGACATCAGCTTGGCGAAGACGTTCCGCCCTGGCCAGAGTGTAGGCAGCGTAGGATCCATCGTAAATTTCAACGTGCCCAGGAATCTGGGGCCGAGAGCCTCCCGGATCGATCCCGGGAACGACTTCCCAAATCGTTTCGCACACGGCGTCCAAGAACCAGCGGTCGTGGGTGACCGCGATGAGTGCGCCGCTTGCACCCGGACGAGCAAAACGCGCATTCAGATGCTGAGCA
>CALIEP010000179.1 GCA_938022345.1 uncultured Actinomyces sp. | reverse complement strand
CCGCTTCGCGCAGAATACGACTGAAAGCCGCGCGTCATTTAATCGCAGCGATATCGACGGGATCATCGTCTTGAACGCTTAAACCGGGGACGATGTCACCGATGGTCATCTGTACCACACCGGACTCGCCGAGGGATGGAAGAACCTGCTCGATGTACCGCAGGAAGGTACGAGAGGGACCAATGATGAGCACTCCCGAACGCTCAAGTCTCTCGCGCTGCGTGTAGAGAAGATAGGCAGCGCGGTGAAGGGCGACGGCAGTTTTTCCTGTGCCGGGGCCACCTTGAACAACAAGAATTCCTCGATCGCTGGCACGGATCACTCGGTCCTGTTCACCCTGGATCGTCGCAACGATATCTCCCATTCGGCCACTACGCGCTGATGAAAGGGCAGACATCAAAGCGCCTTCACCCTGAAGGGTGAGCCCTTGATGCTGCGCCTGATCGACATCAAGAAGTTCGTCTTCAACCGAAGTGACTGTACGCCCGCGAGTCGCAAGATGGCGGCGGCGAACGACCCCCAAAGGCTCTTGGGCTGTCGCTTGATAGAAAGGGGCAGAAATCGGAGCTCGCCAGTCAACAAGAAGGGGAGAGGAGTGCTCATCGAGAAGCGAGATTCGACCGATGTAGTGGGTCGCGTGGTCCTTCATATCGAGGCGCCCGAATACTAGGCGTTCTTCGACGTTATCCAGTCGGGAAGACAACTCGGCAAAGTGAGTGGCCAGAGCATCGCGCTCCGTCCATCCCTGAGCGTTGCCGACCCCATGATTAGCATCGATCTTCTGACGCTGTTCGCGGTATTGAGAACGCAGTTGATCCAAGCGTGAGTACGCGCGATCAACAAATTCTTGTTCTTCAGCTACTGGGGTAGTAGCGCGAGCGGAGTCAGACATTGGGACCTTCCGGTAGAAAAAGTCTGGCGTTCTATTTTGCCCTAATTTCCAGTGATTTTCACTCTCTAAGCCGATGGCGCAAATGTGGGATTAGCCGCGCCTAGGGCGGCTCAACAATGTAGCTTTAGAATGAGTGATACCAGTTGAGACGGTTGGAAACCGAAGGAGGGGAACATGACCGAAACCCAGACTTATGGGGACAACCACCAGGCTCCCCCGACCCGTGCGCGAATTCTGGTCATGTACTTCGATGGCGCAATGGATGCGGGAGCATCCGGTCGTATGGCCGCTGAACAGATGTTGCGCGCCCTTCCAACCACGCATATTGCTGACTTTGAAGCAGAGGACTTCATTAACTATCGTTCGCATCGTCCAGTGATCACAGTAAAGAACTGGGTGACGCAGGAGGTTGAGATTCCGAAGATTTCTTTGGATCTTCTGCGTGATGATCGGGGAGAATCTTTCCTTTTGCTCCATGGTCCTGAACCAGACTACCGCTGGGAAGAGTTCGCTGAGCGTGTTCACAAGATCGTCAGCGATGCCGGCGTTGAGGTCGTGTTTGGGATGACCGGCGTTCCTTCAGGTGTGCCGCATACGCGCCCAACTCCGGTTCACGTCCACACGACCGATGCCTCCCTTGTTCCTGCACAGCCGCATATGGCTGCGACGATGCAATTTCCTGGGTCGATCGTGTCCTTCCTGCAGTGGAAACTCAAACAAGCGGGGATCGATGTAATGACTCTCTTGGCTATCGTTCCTTACTACATGTCAGAGTCAGCCTATCCCGCAGCCTCCTCAGCTATTTTGCGTAAGCTCACTGAGTTCTCGAGGCTTTCCCTACCTGTCGGTGATCTGGAGCAGGGAGCAGCAGAGGATTTGGATACCTTCACCGCCCTTGTCGATGCCAACCCGGAGGTTCAGCACACCGTTCGTGCATTGGAGGAGCACTACGACTCTTTCTCGGGAGACGGCTTGGGAATTCCGCTCAGTGCTGTTTCCTCAGCTTTTAATGTCCCAAACCCTCAGGATAAAGAGAGCGATGCGAGCGGGATTACCGACGCGATCGAGGCCTACCTTGCCTCGGTGACTGATGGGGCTGCTGGCCTAGATGACAGTGAAGAGCCGACGCAGGAACCCGTTCAAGCGCCCTCAACTGAGGAACTTTTGGCTCAGGCACTTGAGCGCATCGCGCAGCGCGAAAAGAAAGGCGAAGGCAGCATTGTTCCGCATGCTCCTCGTCACCGCGGTAATGCAACCTCAGTAGAGGTCTCTATGGATTCAGATACTGATGTGGAGCAGACGACCCAGTCGCCGGCTGAAGCCGAGGCTGATTCTGAGGACGAAACCAAGCCGCAGGACTAGAGCGCGCTTTGCGTCCAGCCGACGGCCTCGTCAGTGAGAGGGTGGGTCCCAGCGCGCCACTTACTCAGTTCCTTCCCGCGAAGTGGGCGGGCGGGAAGGGGAAGCTTGCGCAAGAGACGGTCAAGCTCAACCTCATCGGTGCGGCCGGGAGTAGTTTGTGCAAGGAAGACGATGTTTCCTCGGCGAGCTCCGCGACCAACTTTGGGATCGCACAGTGCTTGTACGTCTGCGAAGGATTCACTCATTCCAGCTAAATCCAGACGCGCGTTGTCGCCACCGCCGTGCGCGCTGTTTTCAAGGAGGATCCCGTCATTGCGGAGGACTCGTTGGCACCCAGCTGCGAACTCGGTCGTCCTTAATTGCGGGGGGACAGATTCTCCGGCAAAAGCATCGCGGACAATGACATCGAAGGAAGAGTCTCGAAGAGAGTCGATGACTTGACGTGCTTCACCAATGCGGATTTTTAGAATTGGAGAACGCGGTAAATCAAAGTGATCTCGAGCGAATTGCGCAATAGTTTGGTCAATTTCAACAACGGTGTGGCATGAGGCGGGGAAGAGAATGGACCAGGCCCAGGGGAGCGCACAAGCTGCACCACCCAGATGCAACACGCGAATGGGGTCATTGGCCGCGTAAGTTGCTTGCAGCGCGCAGGTCGCGTGCTGCATGTATTCGAAATCTAGGTAACTGGGATCAGAAGTATCGATACACGACGACTCCGCTCCGTTAATGAGAAGGGTCGCTCGCGGGCCGTCCCAGCGGATCTCGATTGACGGGGAGTCTAGAGTAGTCATAGGGCTACTGTACGTGGGAAGGAGGATGCGATGTCGAATGCTCCGCGCGACCGCCGCGGAAAACGCTACTGGGGCGATGACGATTCCCAGACGAACATTTTGCACATCGATATGGATTCCTTCTTCGCGCAGGTGGAGATTCGTGAAGACCCATCGTTGCTAGGCAAAGCCGTGATCGTCGGCGGGAGTAGCAATCGTGGTGTCGTGACCTCTGCGACCTACGAGGCTCGTGCTTTGGGCGTGCGTGCAGGAATGCCTACTGCGCGAGCACGTGCGCTGTGCCCCACTGCTGTATTCGTTCCGGGGCATTTCGAGCTCTACCGTGAGTATTCGAAGCGTGTCATGTCAGTTATTGGGCGCTTTAGCCCGCTCGTTGAGCAGGTGAGTGTTGACGAGGCCTTCGTTGACGTTCGCGGTTCGCGGCTGCGTTTCGGCAAACCAATGCATATTGCCGCCGAGATTCGACGCCAGATTCGAGAAGAGATTGGCCTTCCTGCTTCCGTTGGGATTGCTTCGACAAAATCCGTGGCAAAAATTGCTTCGTCGAATGCGAAACCAGATGGTGTGCTTTTAGTTCCTTCCCAGGCCACGATTGAGTTCCTTCATGGCCTTCCCGTGGGGGCACTGTGGGGCGTTGGTGCTAAGAGCGCGCAGGTACTAGAACGTGAGGGAATCGAAACAATTGGGCAATTGGCGGCGCACCCCTTGCCTCGGTTATCACGATTGCTCGGTGCTGCTGCAGCTCACAGTCTTCATGATCTGGCATGGGGGATTGACCCGAGGCCGGTGACTGTCTCGCGTGAAGAAAAATCGGTGGGGATGGAACGTACTTTCGAAACCGATATTCG
>CALIEP010000178.1 GCA_938022345.1 uncultured Actinomyces sp. | reverse complement strand
CGTTCGCATTAACGGCCGCTACTACTCGCAGATTTTCGGTGAAACCTTCGTTGGTCAAAACATTTGGGCGCCGTATATGAGCACAGCTCTGGAGGGCACCCCCAACCAGCCCATGCCCAATGCGAATATCGGAACCCCACAGGCCGCACCTAGCCAAACTCAAGCTCCGACTCCCAGTGCAGCTCCTGCCCCGCAACAAAATCCGCAGGGCCAGCAACAGCCCGGAGACAACGATGATGATGACGATGGGGATGAGTAAGAAATGACTTCACGTCGACTCGTCAAGCACGCATTCCGAGGCGCGGCCGCCCTTGCCTTGGGCGGTACTGCGGCTCTTGCCTGGGGAAGTGTCGAGCGGCGTCGACCTGTCCTTCGCCACTACGATGTCCCACTTTCGGCACTGTCAACGCCCATGTTGCGCAGTCACCACCGAATGGCGAAGGTCCTCCATTTCTCCGATCTGCACCTTTTCGCAGGCCAAGAATTTCTTCTCGATTTCCTGCAAGAGATTCGCGAAACTCAGCAATTCGACTACGTGATCTCTACCGGAGATAACTTCGGTAGTCCCGATGCACTGAATATGGTGATCCAGGCTCACGAAATTTTCTCTGATTTCCCGGGAGCTTTCGTTTTCGGTTCAAACGACTACTATTCGCCGAAACCCAAGAGCTGGACTCGCTACCTTCGACCTCGCGAATCAGGAAAGATCGAGCGCGCGGTAGACCTGCCATGGACCGAACTTGCCGCACACCTGCGCGCGATGGGCTGGGCGGATTTGTCGAATTCTTCGGCACTTGTGGAGCCTTACCAGACGGAGACCACGACCGACGTCGACGAGTTCAGCTACGCACCTGCTCCTCTTGCTCTGCTGGGTGTCGATGACCCGCACATTAACCGCGACTCCATCACCGGGCTATCGCAAAGTTGGCTGTCCTCTGGGGCTATTCGCATGGGTGTGACCCATGCACCCTACACGCGCGTGCTCGACTCAATGACCCACTTGGGCGCAGAAGTGATCCTCGCTGGCCACACTCACGGTGGCCAGATTGGGCTCCCTGGTGTGACCTCCCTGGTGACCAATTGCGATCTTCCCCGCGAGTTTGGCAAGGGGTTGCACGTGTGGGAGACCAGTGCCAACGAGAATGCATGGCTGCACGTTTCCGCGGGCTTGGGTACATCCCCTTACGCTCGAGTGCGTATCGCCACCCGCCCCGAGGCCTCGATCTTGACAATTCACGACTGAACACGGGAAACGGGCAATACCTCAGACCTTGGCGTCCAAAATTTTGCGCACCGGCTTTGGACGGCTATACTCAAACGGTCACGGGGTGTGGCGCAGCTTGGTAGCGCGCTTCGTTCGGGACGAAGAGGCCGTGGG
>CALIEP010000177.1 GCA_938022345.1 uncultured Actinomyces sp. | reverse complement strand
TCCATACCGAGCCATGAGTAGCGATCGAGCTCGCAGGAGTACCGCAGTAATTCCAGCTGCGTGGTACTCAGGTCCTTACGAGTGATGGATGCTTGGGACCGCCCGAAAATCTTCGTGAAGAAACCGGGCGTGACTAGGGGAGCGTCTTCGGCCATTGAATGAATAACTGGCGCTACCCGCTCATAGACGGACTGAAACTCCTCGTGTTCTTTACGCAAAGACAGAAGAGATTTTGAAAAACTTGCAAAGGAAAGAGCAGCTTGAGGATCGCTTTCGTCAAAGTGCAGCTCATCGACATCCAAGGTGTGAACAAGACACCAATCCGTCAGAAAATTAGTCTCAACGTTATAGCCGATGATATCTGTCTGTGCAGCGTAGCGATCGAAAGCCTCTTGCATCGACGTCGGCAAAGGAGGCAGTGAATAGTCGATGGGCGGATAGGGGTTTGACTGGTCAATGGTCTCGGCCTGTGCGCGAGCACTGCGGGATGACACCCGCTGCGTGGGCAAGTCTTCACCTTCGATAGTTGACAGAGGATCGGGCATGGTTTCGCGCTCACCGACCAGCTCTAACTGCCACTCGCCCTGCGCGCGTGTTTCTGCCTGTTCGTCGACTGGTCCAGCCTCAAGAACCTCACGCACTAAACGGGTGTAGTAGTCGTTTCCATTGCGCTGATCGAAGAGAGAGGCAACATCCAATGCCCATTGCGAGAGCTTTTCGGCGGCCTCGGAAAGTGGAGTATTGACATCGAGCTGTGGTCCCTGGCACCACTGCGACTGGCCGGTGCACAGGGCCCCAAAAGGTTCATTGCCCTGGCCGCGTCGCGTGGCCTCGATGGCCGTCAGCGCAGCAGCCGGAAGATAATCGGCAAGAAGCGACGCACTCTCAAGAGAAGAGGTCATGCCGATACTGTCTCGCAGAATCTCTAACGCGCGTTGCCAGCGTCCTGAGCGCACGAGGTATTCGAGATGCAACCCGATGTAATCGATGCTGTTGGCAACGCCGCGGTGGTGCCGGTAGGAGCGAATATGCGCCTCCCAAGCGGCCTCGGGACGCCCAGACATCAGCAGTGGGATCATTGCTTTGGCGCGGATTCCGTGGGGTTGAGCTCCGCAGGCACCCTCCTCGTCGAAAAGCGGCATTGCGGTGGCTACTGCACGTTCCCAATCTTTGTGAGCGACGGCCTCGTTAATCTGCTTCATGGGGTCGCAGCCTTCGCAATCGCTAATCTGATCGCTCGGCGTAGAGCGCCACAAGGTCAGCGCTTCGCGGGCATCGTCCAGGCGCCCCGTTCGCAAACCAACCATAGCTCGTACCCCGTTAACTGCGTGCATGGAAAAGCCCTGGCCGGATACGAAGGTTGCAAGCGAGGTGATCAGTTCATCGATTTGGTCAATCGAGACCGCAGGGTTTCGACCCGCGGCGGCCACCGCACTTTTGAAAAGCCATGCGAGTTCTTCGGTCTGTTCGGGAGTGAAGTCCGCTGAGTTCTTTTCAAAGCGGCTCAGAAGGAGCGAGACCGGAGCCAGAGCCTTCCATTCTTCGTTGCCCTGCTGATAGGAAAAGGTCAGAGCGAGGTACGCATCGATCTGCAATTCAGCCTCGCCCTCCAGTGCGTCTGCCCAGACAACCGCC
>CALIEP010000176.1 GCA_938022345.1 uncultured Actinomyces sp. | reverse complement strand
GGCTCTGCGGCGCTGGCAATCGCTGATAACCTCAAGCAGATCGGCATCAACGTCACGGTAACTTCCAAGCCCATCGAAGAATGGATCTCTAAGGTGGGAACTGGCGAGTACGGCCTCTACTACATGAGCTACACCTCAACGACCGGTGATCCCGCAGAAGTTGCAGGCTGGTTGCTCGGACCCGATAACCCCGCACGCTACCAGAACGAACAGGTTCAGGGTCTCATTGCCTCCTCCACCGCTGAGACGGATCCGAACAAGCGTGTTGAGCAAATCGTTGCAGCAGAGAAGATCGCTCAGGAAAACACGATCTACTCGCCGATCTGGTGGGGTAAGACCTCGACCGCATTCTCGAAGACCGTTACACCGAATAACTACACGTCCTACTTCTTCATGACCCCCTGGGCCGCGTCCCTGAACGTCACGAAGTGATGGCACGTTTCTTCGCACGACGCCTCACGGGGTTCGCGGCGGTGTTGCTGGCCTTATCCTTCATCATCTTCTCTCTGCTGGACTTGGTTCCTGGAGACCCGGTGAAGATTCTGGTTGGCACTCGCCGCCTCACCCCCGAGGTGCGTGCTGCTATTACAGCCCAATACGGGCTGGATGAGCCGCTACTTGTGCGCTATTGGCATTGGCTGCTTCGAGCGCTCAGGGGAGATTTTGGCACTTCCGTGCGCTCCGCGACTCCCGTTACTGACGTCCTCGCCGCACGCGTCGGATTAACCACGATGCTGACTCTGATGGCATTTGTTTTGGCCATCTGCGTTGGGGTTCCACTGGGAATTTGGGCTGCTCGACGTGCCGGGAGCTGGGTGGATCGCTCCATCATCGGCTGGAGTGTTGTTGGTATTTCTGCACCGGGATTTGCCTTGGGTCTTGTGCTGCTCTATGTCTTCGGACTCATGCTGGGATGGTTCCCGATTTTCGGCGCAGGTGAGGATTTCGTGGATTCCCTGTGGCATCTTGCGCTTCCAGCAATTGCACTTGCAACCGGCATCGGCGCGATGATCATTCGAATTACCCGCGCTGCAGTTGTAGCAGAACTCAGCCAGGACTATGTGACTTTCGCGCGCTCGAGGGGGCTTCCTTCGCGGCGAATCACTCGCATGTATCTGCGTGCGGCTTCCTTGCCGATCATCACCTCAGCTGGTCTGATCTTGGGGACTCTTTTCGGTTCAACGGTCTTGGTTGAAGAGGCTTTCTCTCTTCCAGGCTTGGGTCAGCTTTTGGCCGATTCGATTACGTATAAGGACGTGCCTGTTGTCCAAGCGATTGCGCTCTTGGTGGCAGTGATCATCATTGCAGTCACATTTATTGTCGACCTTGCAGCTTTCATTGTTGACCCGCGTCAAAAGCTTGAAGAGGGAGGTGCCGCATGAGCGATCGCGTACCGTCTCAGGACCCTGAGGCCAACGCCGAAGTTTCCGTTGGTCGTCTCCGTTCCTCGGCACGAGGCCTCGCCCGCGCAATGCGATCAGTCCCGGGCTCCGTCGTTCTTTCCTTCATTATTTTGATCGCAGTCGCAGTGTGTGTCTTTTTCTCCCCGCTGATCGTTCCCAATGCTCTTGGGCAAGACGTTTCTTTAGGGGTGAGCCCGGCGGGCACTCCCGGTCATATTTTTGGAACCGACAAAGTTGGGCGTGACATTCTCGCATTGACGATTGCGGGCGCGCGCTCCGCTGTCATCGGTCCGCTGGTGATCGCTGGTGGTTCGATGATCCTGGGACTGATTTTTGGAATGACTGCCGGCTGGTGGGGAGGCTGGTGGGATGCCCTTGTATCTCGTTCTTGCGAAATCCTGCTTTCAATGCCGGTTACTTTGTTGGCAATCGTCGTTGCGGGTGTGATTGGCGGTTCCTATT
Source organism: uncultured Actinomyces sp. (assembly GCA_938022345.1). Lineage (GTDB taxonomy): Bacteria > Actinomycetota > Actinomycetes > Actinomycetales > Actinomycetaceae > Pauljensenia. The sequence goes on along the minus strand of CALIEP010000176.1, from coordinate 3,059 downwards.
GGGTGACGGTTGGCGTACTGATCATTTTGTTTGCGCCTTCTGACATCCGGATGATTCGCGCCGCCACTCTTCAACAAAAACCACAGCCCTATATTGAATCAGCGCAGGTTCTGGGCTTGTCTTCGCCTCGTATCCTCGGAGTTCATATTCTTCCCAATATCACTCCTATCGTGTGGGCAAACCTCTTTGTCAACGTTGCATTTGCGCTTGTGTCACTCTCTGGACTGTCCTACTTAGGATTTGGCGTCGGCGCTCAAGACGCGGACTGGGGACGTCAGCTTGCTGATGGACGTTTTATTCTCAACCAGAATCCAGCGGCATGTGTTGTCGCTGGTCTTGCCATCATCATCACGGCAACCGCAATCAACATCGCAGGTGATTGGTGGAGTGAAAGGCAGGAGGTGCGCTCGTGAGCGAGAATCAGGGCCTTATTGCCTCGCATATTAGCGTCACGCGAGATGACGGGCACGTCCTTGTTGATGATGTTTCGATTCACGCGGAAGCCGGACGCACCCTAGTTATTGTGGGTGAGTCAGGTGCCGGAAAGTCCATGCTTGCACGCACCATCTGTGCGCTCACTCCTCATACTTTGAGTGCCCAGGGGCAAGTGACCTTGGGCGGACGCGAGTTCGATATTGTTCGCCAGGCGCGTGCCTTTAAAGCACTTCGGGGCAAAGGGATTGTCTGGCTTCCTCAAGATCCTTTTACCTCGCTGTCTCCTACCCAGCGTTGCGGCACACAGATTATCGCCGACATGCGGTTGCCCAAGCGTGCGCGGGATGAACGTGTTCGTGAGCGTCTTCGCGAAGTTGGACTTCCTGAACGCGTTGCTCAGGCTTATCCTCAAGAACTTTCGGGAGGCATGCGCCAACGTGTAGCTATCGCTGCAGCCCTGGACTCTTCACCCGGAGTCTTCATTGCAGACGAGCCGACAACGGCTTTGGATGTGACGACTCAGAAGGAAATTCTTGATCTTCTAAGTAAGCTGAGCGAAAGCCGATCGATGGCACTCATTTTGATCACCCACGATCTTGCTTTGGCACGCGAATACGGCGATGAAGTGGTTGTCATGCGCCACGGGAAGGTTGTCGAATCGGGAAGTGTCGAGAAAGTTTTTACTCACCCCGAAAGCGACTACACTCGTCAGCTTGCGGCCGCCGAGCCTCGACTAGATGGCCCAAATCCCCGTTCTTTCACGGAAGAATCCCAAACAGACCACTCTTTGGATGCGGCCTCAGAGAAGAAGCACGTTGCACCTGCTTTGGTTGAGGCACGGGACTTGGTCAAAATTTTCCGCGGACGCAGCCGTAGGGATCACCACGTGGCGGTCGATGGAGTTTCGCTTTCTATCGCGCACCAAGAATCCGTCGGAATTGTTGGCGAATCTGGATCTGGGAAGACCACCCTTGCACGTCTGATTATCGGTTTGGAAAAGCCAGATTCGGGAAGTGTCGAGGTTAATGGCACACCGCGGGAGAAATTACAAGGTGCCTTAGAAGGTGGGCGACCCCCAATGGGGATCGTTTTCCAAAATCCGTATTCTGCCCTCAACCCCGCGCGCACTATTGGCGCAACCCTTGCCGAGGCTTTGCGCGTAGGCGGTCGTTCAACTAGTGAGGTGGCGAGCCTCTTGGAGTCTGTCGGCCTTCCATCCTCCTACACAAACCGTTTTCCCGCGCGCCTGTCTGGTGGGGAACGCCAGCGTGTCGCTATCGCTAGGGCTCTGGCGACGCGACCACAGCTTTTGATTTGCGACGAGGCCGTCTCTGCTTTGGATGTGTCTGTGCAGGCTTCTGTTTTGGAGCTTTTGCTCCAGCTTCAACGCCAGCAGGGCTTCGCATTGCTTTTTATTACTCACGACCTTGCCGTGGCGCGCCAGATGTGTGATCGCCTTGTTGTGATGAAGGATGGACACATCGTTGAAGAGGGAGCGACCGAAGATATCCTTCATTCGCCGACCCAGGAATACACGCGGGTCTTGCTTGCCGCAGTACCTGGCCAAGAGAGTGACAATGGCTGAGAAGATTTCACACATCTCAATTGAATCTGGTGGGAGTAGCTACGAGCACCTGCTTGCTTTAGGGGTGCCTGGAGAGCACGCGAAAGATTGGGCGCGCCTTGGCCCCAAGATGCGTGCGACCTTGTGGACTAATGGGCCTGTGGGAGTGTGGGAAGTTCACCGTGAACTCTCTGCGCACCTGCGCATTGCAGGATGGACTCTTCTCGATACCGATCAGGGGGTATGTGAAGCCGAACAAGCCCGTTGCGTGCGTGAGATCATATCGGAGCTCTGTGATGAGATGTGCTCGCGTCGCTTCCCACTGATGAAAGCTGACTCATGGGCAGATGAGGGCATTTTTGTTGATGTCCTCCGCTCGATTGGTTTTGAACAGGTCACGATCAATGGGAACCCCCATCCCATTGAAAACGACCGTGATTACTCCCATAGTGGCTGGCTTCTGTGGAACCCCGATTTTGTGCGAGAAAGTGCGAATTTTGTGGTCCCTGCCTACGAACACCAGAAGACGGAATTCACCTGCGGTCCCGCAAGTGCTCTTATGACACTTGGTGAAATTGAAGGCGATCCGCACACTGATTTTGTCAATGAACTGGATCTATGGCGCCAAGCAACCTACTCGGGGGGAGTAGGCCACTTCGGCTTGGCCTCGGCACTGGCGGACCACGGCGCACAGGTTGAAGTTCTTGCAACGACTTGCGAACCCATCGTGGGAATTTCAAAAACCACAATGCTGGGTAAACGGGCGCGTGTCGCTCTTCACTGCGAACATGTGACGCGTGCACACGAATTAGGAGTCACTTCCCAAGTGCGGGAACTGTCGGTAGAAGACATTACCTCAGCCTTGGACGCGGGCAAGCAAGTCATTGCCCTCGTTGACCTTGCCCCGCTTAATGGTGAAGACACCCCGCATTGGCTGCTGATTTGGGGTCGCATCGGAGATTTCTTCCTGATTCATGACCCCTGGTATGACGAGGAGTTTGGGGAGACATGGGTGTAAACCTATGTCCAGCCCCTCCATACACGCGACCTGTGGGAGGCG
>CALIEP010000175.1 GCA_938022345.1 uncultured Actinomyces sp. | reverse complement strand
TATGATGCGCGAGTGCTCAAAGTAGCCGCTAGCGTAGGATACACGCGCCCGGTGCTGTGGGAGGGAACTCTTGGAGATGAAGCCAAAACCTCAGCGCGTGTTATCTATATGCGATCGCTCAAATACGTTCTGCCGCAACGAATCCTGTTAGGGCATCTGAATTTCACTACCATTATTCCGCTTCTTGATCGTCTTGCTGGGCTAGTCGCCGAGCGTAAGCTCATCACGGTCACACTCAACGACTATTTTGAGGGGCTAACCGAGGAAGAACGTAAGGCCTCCGAGCCAAAATCCGAAGAGAAGAAGGACGATAAGAAAGAAGAACCAGCTTCCCCAGCTCCGGCCGCGGGATCTGGCCTTGGCACCACCGGAAATTAGAAACATACAGGATTTTAAGAAATATGTGCATCTTTGACCGTAGGTACAGCAAACAGTTAAATAGGCACATGTTTTGATCTAGCATCATTTGCTTTGGTTGCCATAGGAACAGCCATGCCCACCGAATACGCAGGCTGTTCCTTCCGCTCTCCCCTTGGAGGCATTAGAGCTTTGAGTCGTGTGGTCGTACGGGGCTCATAATTTAGGGCTTGTGAGTTTCAGCCCAAACACGGTTGAGTCCTTCCAAAATTGCTGCAGGTGGTTGAGCCCCGTTAATAACCCACTGCGCCTCGATCAAAAAGAAGGGAACACTCGTAATACCCAATTCCTGTGCAAAACGTTCGTCAGCGCGCACGTCCTCAGCATAGTGGTCGCCAGCGAGTATTTAATCAACCTGACGTGAATCGAGACAGATTTCAGCGGAAATCTTCCGAATGGACTCGTGTTTTTCGATAGAGCGTCCCTGCGTAAAATATGCCTTTTTGAAAGCCTCTTGAGCCTCAGCGGCTTTTACCTGTGCAGTAGCGTGATGAATAATACGGTGAGCATCAAAACTATTGCCGTACTTTGCGATGCGCCAGTTAAAATCCAAGCCCACTTCTTGGGCACGTTCTGCTATTCCTTCTTGGGTAGCAATAGATTCCTCTAGGTTGAGAGAATATTTCGCGGCAATACGTTCAGCAAGCGGCAAAGCATTATCTTCCCGGGCATTTTGGTCGAGCTCAAAGCTATGCAAA
>CALIEP010000174.1 GCA_938022345.1 uncultured Actinomyces sp. | reverse complement strand
TTGCCTCATCAGTTCCCGGAAGCGGCGATGCGCTTGCGTAGAAAACCCAGCGCAGCGCGTTATCGGGCGATTCCTTTGCGCCAGTTGCATGGTTCTCAAACTTGTAGTCGATCTTGATGATTGACTTTCCATCATTGGTCGTTTGGGGAAGTTTCGATGCGCCTAAGAGAGTGAACTGGAATGAGCCTTGGTCGGTGTAGGCCATGACGGATTTTGATGTGCCATCAAAACGCAGCGAGTAGCTGCCAAGGTAGAGCTTTGAGTCCTCTGCGCTGAAAGTTTCCTTGCCTTCGGGCTGAGGGGAGACGGAGCTGAGGTCGCGCAGCCCGTCATTCGGCGCGGTACTAAAGAAGACGGTCTTCTCGAAGCTTGGCTCTGAGCCGTCGCCCGTTGTGGATCCGGAACCACAAGCTGCCATGGATACTCCCAAGAGTGCACATGTAGCGAACGCCCAAATCCCGCGGTGACGTGACATCATCATTCACGATCCCTTCATCGCAGCGGTTGAAATCTGCCTTTATCCTAATGTTCAACACTGAATAAACGCCAATTTGAGCAATCAATCTCTCACGTCGCGAAACCGGATATTTGTTACATGTGTGACGAATGTGATTAATGATGTAAATGTTTATGGTGCCCATCACTAACGCTCGCTTGGTCTATTCGGAACCCTGTAGCGTGTGAACTGTTCGTTCGCCGCAGGCTCGCATGCGAGTTGCGCTTCTATGAAGCTGCCAGGGCGAATCCTACGAAGTCTGGAGTTACGTGAATTTCCACCCCTCGCGCAAGGCAGTCATTGCCAGCGCTGCAGTTGCAGCATTTGCCATCACCGGTATCGCCGGGACATCGGTAGCCACGTCATTTAGAGATGTCACCCTGGAAGTCGATGGTGTCTCCATCCCCGTATCGGGATTCATGGGCAAGGTCTCTGACGTTCTGTCAACTGCGGGTGTAGAAGTTTCTCCCCATGATTTAGTTGCACCCTCCCTCCAAGAAGGCGTGACGAATGGTCAGACTGTCGTCGTTCGTCGCGCGCAGCGCTACCTGGTCGATATCAACGGTGTTTCAACCCCCACGTGGTCCACCGCTACGGATATCAACAACCTCATGAGCCAGGTCGGCACCACCGGCGCGGTGATCGCTGCTGACCGCTCAACCTCTCGCGCAACCCTTCCTGCGCTTACCGCAACCGGGAATATTCGCGTTATTGCAGATGGACAAACCCACACCGTTGATGCGCGCGAAGGAACCCACGCCTCGGACCTGCTCCAGCAGGCAGGGATTCAGGTTTCGCCCCTTGACCGCGTGACTTTCTCAAGTGATGACCAGGGCGTATTCCTCAAGGTCACCCGCGTTCAACGCTGCACGTAAGAACGCTAAGAAACTCTGGCCAATGAAGTGGAGGAACAAGAATACTCCAGCTTGGCCAAGGGAACCAAACGCGTTGTTCAGGAAGGCTCCGACGGCTCCATCAAGCGCAGCTTCTACGTGGAGCGTCGTGATGGCCAAGAGGTCGTCAGCCAGATGCTGAGCGAAAACCGTACCTAACCGGTCAAGCAGATCGTCAAGGTCGGCACCAAGGAAACCACTTCAGCTAGCTCCTCTTCGAACTCATGGTCCGCGGCCTCGTCATCATCGGCAACGGTGAGCGGAGATGGAGTCTGGGCAGCGCTGGCCCGTTGTGAATCGGGCGGCAACCCCGCAACCAATACCGGTAACGGCTACTATGGCCTCTACCAATTCTCTGCTTCCACGTGGCGTGCAATGGGCGGCACCGGACTGCCCTCCGAGGCCTCGGCAGCAGAACAGACCCAACGCGCACAGGCGCTGCAGGCCCGTTCCGGATGGGGCCAGTGGCCCGCGTGCGCTCGAGCACTAGGACTTCTGTGAACGCAGCTCGCCACGGCCGCACCGCTTCATGGGCACCGACGAAACGTCGCGTTGTAGCAGGTGCAGGCGCAGCCAGCTTGGCCATGTTTATGGTTGCGGGAGTGGGCATTGCCCGTGCGCATTCAACCGTCAACCTTGAAGTTGATGGCGTCGTCTACCCGGTTTCAACGTGGTCGCACACCGTTTCAGGGGTCCTGAGCCAAGCGGATATCGAGCTCGGTGAGCATGACCAAGTTCAGCCCGCCGCTTCGCAATACGTTGCAAACGGACAGACCATCGTCGTGCGCACGGCGAAGCCCTACACTCTGACCATTAACGGAGACCGAACAACCCTGTGGTCGACCGCTCCCTCAGCTTAAGGTGTGCTCTCAGGCCTGGGTGCGGATTCGACAAAAGCCGTTCTTGCCGTTGACCGTTCCTATTCGCGTTCCAGCCTGACTCCTCTGGTCACCCAGACGCGCACCGTCACCATTAACGTCGACGGAAGCTCACGTCAGGTCACCGCGCGTGAAGGTATGGATACCCGGGCCATCTTGGATAAAGAAAAAATCAACCTGGGGCCCCTGGACCGTGTTGAGGTGAAGAATTCTGACGGCCTGACCATCGATATTCACAGGGTTTCACGTGCGCTTGCGCCGCGAAAAGTGCCGATTCCCTTCGAGGAACACCGTCAAGATTCCGACCAGCTTTTCGTTGGTGAAGAACAAGTCACAACGAAGGGTGTTGAGGGCGAATCTGAAGAACTGACCTGGAGTGAAAACGTTGATGGTGGGGAAGCGTATGCTGCGCCACTGAATTCGAAGGTCACTCGCGAACCTACCGCGCAGATTCGTTCGGTCGGAACAAAGGAAGTCACTCCCAAGGAGCTGATTGAAGCCGGTTTGGACCCCAAGGCAACGATGGAAGAAAAGACCGAAGCTGACG
>CALIEP010000173.1 GCA_938022345.1 uncultured Actinomyces sp. | reverse complement strand
GCTGACCACGCAGGGGGTGAAACGCCAAGAAATGATGCGGAAATGGCATCTCCTGCGCCCGAGGCAGTAACTACGTCCCCACAGGAGGCAGCTTCCGTCCCTGCTGCCGAGGCCTCGCAAGCCCCGGGCGAGGATCGCGCGGCACCAACGCTGGTGAGCATTGGCGATATTCAAACCCCAGGTGATGGAGATGACTCTCACCTGATTAATCAAACCGTTGAAACCAAAGGCGTTGTGACCGCGGCCTATCCCAAGGGCGAGAACGCAAACCTCAAAGGCCTCGAGGGCTTCACCATCCAAACCCCCGGAACAGGCGGAAGCTGGGATCATACGCGAAGCACCTCCGATGGCCTCTTCGTTTTTATGGGGAAGTCTTCTGCATCAATGCCTTCCATCGGCGACTGCGTTGTTGTCAAAGGCAAGGTTGCTGAATACGCGGGTGTCAAGAATGAAACCGCCTCAACCCAGAGTCTGACTCAACTGCTTCCGCAAACGATCACAGCAGTTAGCGGATGCGATCCCGTTAAACCCACAGAACTGAGCGGTGTGCCGACTCAAAACCAGATGGAAGCGCTTGAATCCATGCTGGTTCTGCCCAAGGACACGTGGACAATTACCGATAACTACAAGACGAACCGCTACGGGACGCTCTCGCTGACCCCCGGAACCGAGGTTCTGCGAACTGCCACCGACGTTGTTGCCACCGGTGCTGCTGCCCAGGCCTACGAGGCCGAAAACGCCGCTAAGACGATTGATCTAGATGACGCCTCGACCACAGACCTGACGAATTTCAAGCAAAACGGGCACAAAGAGCGCTACGCCTACTTGGCGAACGGAGCACCTGCTCGCGTGGGCTACCACGTCACTTTCACCAAACCCGTTGTCTTGGAATCGCGCTTTGGAAGCTTCGTTTTTCAGCCCACACAGATGACCGCTGGTTACCCCGACCGTTCCCCGGTCGCCATCACGGGGGAGCGTCCAGCTGTTCCAACAGTGAGCGGTGATACCAAGGTCGCAACCTTCAACGTCCTCAACTACTTCTCCGACCTGGGCGAAAACGAACCCGTATGCAAGGGATACGAAGACCGCAACCACAAGTACGTGACCGATAAGAACTGCAAGCTCCGCGGCGCCTGGTCATCGCAGGCTTTTGCGAACCAGCAGACCAAGATCGTGCAGGCCATTAACACGATTGATGCCGACGTTGTGGCACTGGAAGAAATCGAAAACCCCGTCGCATCGGGTGTCAGCAATGACCGTGACGGTGCACTCAAGAGCCTAGTCAGTGCACTCAATGCGGCTGCCGGATCCGAGGTCTGGGCCTATGTCCCCAGCCCCTCAACCGTTCCGGCAAACGAAGACGTCATCCGTATTGCCTTCATCTACAAGAAGGCAAAGATCGCCCCGGTCGGGGACTCCGTCATTTACGACGATCCGGCATACACGGGCCTCGCTCGCCAGCCGCTGGCTCAAGAGTTCAAGCCGATCACTGATGCAAACCACGAAGGTAAGAACTTCGTTGTCGTTGCCAACCACTTTAAGTCGAAGGGTTCCGTGCCAAAGAACTTGTCTGGTGCAGAAGCTGCCGCAAATACTGACAATGGTGACGGGCAGGGTAACTCCAATGGAGTTCGCGTGAAGCAGGCCCGCGCACTTGCCACTTTTGCTCAGCGTTTCAATGGCACCCCGACTGTGCTTGTCGGTGACTTCAACGCCTATTCCAAGGAAGATCCGCTGAAGGTTCTCACCGATGCTGGATGGACCCACGAATCAGGTCACGGCGACTCTTCCTACGTCTATGGTGGTCGCTCCGGATCGATGGACCACGTCTTTGCGAACTCTGCAGCACACCCACTGATCACTGAAGTGAAATCGTTGGCCGTGAACGCGCAAGAGAGCATTGCCTTCGAGTACTCGCGTGCCAACTACAACGCCTACTTGGCGTTCGAGGCCGATAACCCCTACCG
>CALIEP010000172.1 GCA_938022345.1 uncultured Actinomyces sp. | reverse complement strand
AATCTCGCGGGCTTCACGCATCGCAGCTTCAGTTTCGGCATTGAAACGAGGCTGGCGCAGTTCGAAGGGCAAACCACCTTCCATGATCGACTTGTGCAGAAACACGTTTACAGCGTCAGTGAGGTTCATCCCAAACTGGGCATACACCCGTTCAGCCTCTTCTTTCACGCTTGGGTCCACACGCATGTTGAGTGTTGCAGTCTTCATGACTCACCCCTTCGACAAATAGATGTACAGCGTCAATCTTACAACGTCAGCACAACGCATGACACATGATGCGGTTTGTCATTACAAGAGATCTGCACGATTAGACAATCGTGCAATTTTAATTCCAAATAACGTTATTCGAAGATCGTTAAGAGGAAGCAGAGCACAAACCCGGAAAGTTATGCTTGTGCTGCAAGATCAACGACCTCGGCACCAACGATTTCCGCTAGGTCAAGCGGACTCAGCTCCACACTCACTCCCCTGCGGCCTCCCGATACCAGCATCGTTTCATGATCCAAACATGAGGAATCAATGAAGATTCGATGTTTTGTCGTTTGCCCCAAAGGACTAATCCCGCCAACGACATAGCCCGTACGGCGCTGCGCAACGGCAGGATCAGCCATAGCCGCGTTCTTCGCTCCGGCGGCTTTGGCAATGAGCTTCATTGACAGGTGCGCAAGCGCCGGAACACAACCCACGACATACTCCCCCGTCGGCTCAAGCTTGACCATCAAGGTCTTGAAAGCAATTTCTGGGTCGATCCCCAATTTCTCAACAGTTTCCTCACCGTAGGCACGCGCGGAAGGATCATGCTCGTACTCGTGAACAACGAAAGGAACCCCGGCCTCGTTCAATTCCTCGATTGCGTGAGTGGGGCCTGAAGCGTGATCTTTGGAGTTTTTACGAGCCATACCCCCAGTGTAAGTCCCAAGGAGACAGTCTTTTGGTTTCAGCAAAAATAGAAAGCAGCCGGGCTGATGGAAATCAGCCCGGCCCTGAGTTTCACCGCAAATAGCGGAGCAGCACTTTAGACGAAGGTCGCCTGCGGATCATCGATCACCATCTTGCCGAAGGGGAAGCAGGTGATCGGGATGAGCTTCAGATTGGCAATCGCCAAGGGAATACCGATGATGGTGATGGCCTGGAAGAAAGCCGTGATGACATGTCCGATTGCCAGCCAGATACCGGCAATGAAAAACCAGATCAGATTCATCAGCGCCGAACCAGCACCAGCTCCAGGCATCGGGACAACTCGTTTACCGAAGGGCCAGATAATGTAGCTCGCGATTCGGAATGATGCAATACCTGCCGGGATTGTCACGATGAAAATACACGCGAGCAATCCGAAAAAGATGTAGTCCAAGAACAGTACGAAACCGCCGAAAACCAGCCAAATAATATTGAGCCAGAAGCGCATTTCATTCCTTCCATCAAGTTGCACTGCATCAAGTCTCGCACAGCAGTCCCTCAATTCACGCTCGCTTTTCCCCTGATTCTCCCCTGATTTCCCCCTGAGTCGTGTGGCTACACTGATGCCATGACTATTCCTTCAGCGATTGCCGAGGCCATTGACCGCATCGACCGCGCACGACAGGCCGCCGGTCGCAGCGATCGCGTCGCCTTAGAACTCGCGGTAAAAACTCGCACCCCCGAGGAATGTCGCGAGGCAGCCCAAGCCTTGAGCGATCTGGGACAGCCGATCCTCTTGGGGCATAACCGCGTCCAGGAAGCCACGGCAACAGTTGAAGCAATTAGACAGGTACCGGGAGCACAGATCCACTTAATCGGTCCGCTCCAATCGAACAAGATCAATCAAGCCTTGGCCTGCGTCGACGCAATTGAATCGATTGATTCTGCCCTACTCGTCCAGAAAATTGATTCACGCCTGAGCCGTGAACTCCCCGTCTTTATCGAAGTCAACGTCTCTGGCGAAGACACCAAACACGGCTGCAGCCCCACCGATGTCCCTGCTCTTATCGAGGCCGTCTCCTCCTCGGCGCACCTGAGCCTCGCAGGCTTCATGACCGTCGGTCTCAACTCCTCCGCCGAAACAGATGTGCGCCGCGGATACGCCCAGCTGCGCCAGCTACGTGATCGCGGCGCCAAAGCGCTTAACCTCCCCACAGGCACCCTCGAGCTGTCGATGGGGATGAGTAATGACCTCGAATGGGCGATTGCAGAAGGGGCAACAATCGT
>CALIEP010000171.1 GCA_938022345.1 uncultured Actinomyces sp. | reverse complement strand
GGGGCCGATGTGGACGGCCTCGGAATAGTGTTTCTCGACTGTATTGAGCTGGATCATAGACGCCCCTTCTTCAGAATTGTCACGATAAAGGCCAATCCGCCGACAAATTCAATAATGATTGAGACAACACCCTGTGCGTTAAAGACATGATTCATCAAGAAATATGAAGCGGATAGAACCGCCAGACCCAGGGCAACCGACATAGCGAATAGGTATTTGTGATCGCTGGTTGGTGAGAACTGGTAGGAAAGCGTCGCAATCAAGAAGCCCAGGAAAGTCATCGGGCCAACCAGCGAAGTCGATGTGGCGATCAGCAGAGAAACCAAAACCAACACGATGATGCTGGTTTGCTTGTGATTGAGACCAAGGTTAGTGGCGGTCTCGCGTCCTAAAGCGATGACGTTGAGTTGGTTCGACAAAAGGAAAAGGACTACAGCTGCGAAAGCAACGATGGGGAGAGCAACGGGGTAGTAGTCGCGATCAGCGTTTGAGATCGAGCCGAATAAACGGGCGGTCAGGACGTCGAATTCGCTGGGGGTCAATAACCTTTGCATGAAGGTGGCAACGGATCCAAGGCCCGCCCCCAACATCACTCCAATCAAGAGCATTGCGTGCATTGACGCATGTTGGCTGGTCAAAAGCCATGAATAGAGAATCAGAGTGAAGAGAACCATGATGGCCAGCTGGAAAATGAACATCGGTAGGTTCTGCGCAGCGTTAAACCCTGCAACACCGGCAAAGAAAATAACGGATGTGTTGATCACGCGGTACAGGGATTCAAAACCGAGGATCGAGGGAGTGATAATCCGATTGCCCGCAACGGTTTGGAAGGCAACGGTTGCAAGGCCCTGACATATGGCGACAACCGCGATTGCAAGGATGGAAAAAGCGCGTCTTCTGGCGATCGGCCAAAACTTTGGACTGGTGACAGGAACCGGATTCTTCCACAGCAACAGACCAACACAGCAAATGGCCGCAACGATCAGTGTCGCGGAAAAGAGCAGCCACCAGCGTCGCTGAGCAGAAGAATTTACGAAGGAAGACGAAGATGACGAACGCTTCATTGCAATCCTCCTTTGCGGCTTTGGCGCAGGATGAGTGCGATAAAGACGAAGGCGCCGACGATCCCCAAGATGACAGAGACGGGCATCTCGAAGGGGGAAATGATCGTCCGCGCCAGAAGATCAGCGATTGTAACAAGAGCGATACCGGAAAGACAGACCCAGGGAAGGTTCTGGCGAAGATGATCCCCGAAAGCCATAGAGATCAGGTTGGGAACGACAAGGCCAAGAAAAGGTAGGGAACCAACCACAACGGTAACGACGCCTGTGGCCAGGGCGATCAAACCCGTAGCAATGAGGATCACTCGGTGATAGTTCACGCCTAAGGTAGTTGCGATATCTTCACCGAGACCGACTGCTGTTAGGCGATCGGCGAGGACGACGACACCAAGAACAGCAAGCGTGACGATCCACAAAATTTCGTACTGGCCGGTATAGACGCTCGTGAAAGATCCCTGGAACCAGATGCTGAGGTTTTGAAGAGTGTTTGTTTCAAGGGCAAGGAAGGTTGAAACTGCCGAAACAACCGCTCCCAGCATCATTCCCATGATGGGAACCAGCAGCGAAGAACGCAGAGAGACCCTTCGAAGCAAAGCAAAAAACACCATGGTCCCCAAAAATGCAAAGGCAACTGCGACCGTCATACGAAGAAGGACCGATGCGCTGGGATAAACGATCATAATCGCTAGCAATCCCAAGCCTGCCCATTCGGTGGTTCCCGTTGTTGTGGGTTCTGCGAAGCGGTTCTGAGTAATGATCTGCATAACCAAACCACACATCGACATCGCCGCACCTGAAAGTATGAGTGCGACGGTTCGCGGGATGCGAACCGCGATGAACATATCCCATCCGTCATCGTGGGACAGAATCGAATATTCCCCGGTGCACAACGAAAGAATGAGAAGTCCAAGGACAACGAACGCAGAGACAATCAGGGCGACGCGTCGTTTAAGGACCTGGGGTGAATGCTGGTTTGTCACAGAAGTTTGAGCCATAAGTGTTGTGGGTGTGTTGGCCCTCGGAAGGACCAACACACCCCTGTGTTAAGAATGAGTTCTCAGACTAAGGACTGGGAACTTACTTATTTGCTGAAGCCTTTTCGAAGGAATCAGCAATCGAGTTCAAAATCTCCGTGTAGGTGATGATGGACTCGTTCGTGTAAGTGTCATTCGGTGCATAAACCGTCTGACCCTTCGTCAGGGCAGTGACATTCTTCAGCGCGGCATTCCCATCAATCACGGATTGCGCAGGGGTGTAGCTGCCTTCCTTGGAAATCGCGGCGTCGCGGTCAAGAACGAAGATCCAGTCGGGGTTTGCCTGAGCAATGGCCTCGACGGAAATGTCGTCACCGGTGTGAGAGTCGGTGCTGCCCTGAACTTCAAGCGCGGGCTTGAGGCCCAGAAGATCGAAGATCGGTCCCCATGTGCGGCCCTTGGAAGGAGCTACGTAGCCGATGTTGCCGCCGGAAACATCCACGGCCATAACGGTGGACTTACCGTCGTATGCCTTCTTTGCACGGTTCAGTGCATTGTTGAAGTCATCGACCAGCTTCTTTGCGTCCTCTTGATGTCCGAAAATCTCACCGAGGTCGGTGACCTGACGAATAAGTTCTTCGTTGAGAGGCTTGCCGTCGCGCGGTTCGAGGTTGATCAGCGGAACACCGGGGTTCATTTCCGCAATCTGCGCATCAAATCGAGTGAAACGCTGACCGGAGATAATCAGATCGGGGTTTGATGCTGCAAGAGCTTCAAGGTTCGGGTCGCGGTGCATGCCGATATCGGCGACGGAATCGGTGTTGTATGCCTTGACGGTCGAGGGAATGAGCTTCTTCGGAGCGGCGACCAGCGGAACGTTCCACTGCTCGAGAACTTCGAATGTGCGGTTATCAAGGGATGCAACGCGCTGAACGGGCAGCTTGATTTCAACGTTTCCCTGGTCGGATTCGATAGTGACAGAGCTGGGTGCGGAGCTGCTTGAGCTTGCTGCAGCGCTTGTTGAGGATTGGCTTGACGAGGCCGTGCCCCCAGAGCAGGCGGTCAGTGCCATCAACGAGGCTGCACCAAGAGCGGTCAGAGACAGGAGCTTACGCGACATGTTTTTCTCCAGCAGAATGTGAGAGTAGCGAGTGTGTAGGCTTTTAATTAAGAAAGGCTTACCTAAATAAAAATAGGTGAGCGTAGAAACCTGCAGCAACTCTTGCGGATCATCTCACTGTTTTGGCGGGCACTCCGTCAGATCGTGCTACTCAACCAGCCCCTGCACTGCAGTGTCCAACTCACGCAGCCAAGCCTCGGCAGAAACATCCGAAGGCATACGCCAGTCCCCGCGCGGGGAGAGCGATCCGCCAGCCATGACCTTGGGGCCATTGGGAAGTGCGCTGCGCTTGAACTGCTGAGTGAAATAACGACGGATAAACAAGCGTTCCCACTTCACGATCTCGTCCAAGGAGTATGAAACCTTGTCCTCTTCGGGGTAGCCAGCTGGCCAGTTGCCGCGAGAAGCATCTGACCAGGCGTGCTCTGCCAAGAATGCAATCTTGGACGGGCGAGCTCCGCGTCGAAGCACGTAGTACAGGTTGAAGTCTTGCAGATTGTAAGGGCCGATCTTGTCCTGCGTGGACTGTATCTTCTGCCCGGGCTTTGCTGGGACGAGCTCGGGAGAAATTTCGGTTCCCAGAATCGACAGTAGAATCTCGCCAACTTCGGGGGAGAACTGGCCGGAAGACACCACCCAACGAATCAGGTGCTGGATCATCGTCTTGGGGACGCCGGTATTGACGGCGTAGTGACTCATCTGGTCGCCCACACCGTACGTGCACCAACCCAGTGCAAGCTCTGAGAGATCACCGGTACCCAAGACAATACCGCCCAGGTGATTTGCGAGGCGGAAAAGATAGTCCGTGCGCAGCCCTGCCTGAACGTTTTCGAAGGTCACGTCGTAGTCGTCGTGGCCGTCGGCGTAGGGGTGATCGATATCAGCCAGCATCTGCCTGGCCGCAGGGGTGATATCGATTTCCTTGAAGGAGACTCCCAATCTTTCACATAGCGCAATCGCATTGGTCTTCGTGCGCGCAGAAGTCGCAAAGCCGGGAAGCGTGTAGCCCAGAATATCTGTACGCGGACGACCCAAGAGGTCCATAGCACGAGCCGCAACGATCAACGCATGCGTTGAATCCAAGCCGCCAGAAACACCAATGACAACCTTGGGCTGTCCAATAGCACTCAGGCGCTTTGCGAGCCCCGCAACCTGGATGTTGTAGGCCTCGTAGCAGTCCTGCTCCAGCTGGCTCGGGTCGTCGGGGACGAAGGGGAAGCGATCGACCTCGCGTTCCAAACCTAGATCCGTTCGCGGCGGGTTCATCTCAATGGCAATGCTGTAGGGGCGCGGGATTGAGAGGCCGTCGAGCATCTTTTGAGCGTTGTCGGTGAAAGAATTCTGGCGCATACGCTCGGTGCGCAGATGCTCAATATCAACGTCGGCAATGGTGATCTGGGTTCCCGAGGCGAAACGCTCCCCGGCGGCAAGAAGCTGGCCGGCCTCGTAAATCAGGGTCTGCCCGTCCCAAGCAAGGTCAGTCGTTGACTCACCCGGTCCGGCGGCGGTGTAGACGTAGGCGCAGGCGCAGCGCGCGGAGGTCGACTGTGCCAAGAGCTTGCGTTCGTCGCCTCGTCCGACAGTGATGGGGGAGGCGCTCAGGTTGAGCAGCACGGTTGCGCCTGAGAGCGCAAGGAGTGAAGCGGGGGTGACGGGAACCCACATGTCTTCGCAGACTTCAATACCCACACACAGCCCCGGGATATCGGTGACATCGATCGTCACGGAGCCAAAAGGCAGCAGGGGAGCGTCCCCCGTGTAGGGCTCTGTTGGGGCCCACGGAGCTTGAAGAAGATCGTTATCAAAGCTCGGCGGAGTCACGAAATGACGCTTTTCGTAGAACTCGCGGTAGTTTGGAAGATAGGACTTCGGGATGACGGCAAGTGCGTGGCCTCGGTGAATTGCAACCGCGCAATTGTAGAGGGCTGCTCCCTTGCGCAGTGGCGCGCCGACGACGATCAGGGGGAGAAGATACGCGCTGGCAGCAATGATGGTGGTCAGCGCGCGCTCGACCTCATCAAGAAGAACATCTTGAAGGAGAAGATCATCGATTGCATACCCCGAAACGCACAACTCAGGGAAGAGCGCGATCGAGACGCCGCGTTCATCGCAGCTTCGCGCGGCTGCAATGATTTCTTCAGCATTGGCCAGTGGCTGTGCGGGATGAACGGGGAGCGTCACTGCCGCCACGCGCGCGAAGCCCTGGTCGTAGAGGGAATGGAAGTTCATGGCTTTCC
>CALIEP010000170.1 GCA_938022345.1 uncultured Actinomyces sp. | reverse complement strand
GGGCACACCCCGCCCTGATCGCGATTCCTCAGCGCTAATGTCGTTCCAAACGCTCGCGAAATTCTGGGCGCGAAATCGTTGCAGCTAGACGCTCGCGACGAAGTTCCGCAACCCCCGGAACCTCGAGAGGCTCAAGCTTGTGTCCCAAAGCACGCTCAAGCAAAAGGTCCGCAAGCTGGGGGTTGCGCGCGAGAACCGGCCCATGCAGGTAGGTCGCAATGATTGAGCCCTGGACAGCGCCATCGATACGCGGTGCTTTGAGGGCAGCATCATCCGCAGAAGCACCCTGCCCATCAAAGCCTTCGGGAGGAAGAATCGAGTTCCCCTTTCCGAAAAGCACTTTGCCCAAAGGACGCGCATCGGGACCCAGCTGGCTTCCGCCACCGTGGTTTTCAAACCCTGTCAGCGGCTCAGAAAGTCCATCAATCTCGGGCTGAACAACAAGTTCGCCGATTGAACGCTTTCCCTGGGGGCGAGTCGTTAGATCCAAAAGACCCAGGCCCTCAACCTTACGATTGCGCGCATCCGTGTACCAGTGGCCCAAGATTTGAAGTGAAGCGCAGATGGCCAAAAGAGGCCTGCCCGCTGCTACAGCATTCTTCAAACCGGGGTCGGCAGTGAAAGTCTCGACCGCAAGTTCCTGGGCTGCGTCTTCACCACCACCAAGGGTGTAGATATCGAGATCATCGGGAATCGCATCACCAACACCGACATACTGAATCTGGGCATCAAAGCCACGCCGACGCGCGCGCTCCGCGAGCACCAGGGCGTTGCCACCGTCCGCGTAGGTCCCCAAGACCTCGGGGAGAAGAACGCCAATTCGCAGTGCACTCATTCTGCTTCCTCCGCTTGACGATGAGAATCCAATACCAGCTTAAAATCACGCAAAGCCGTGTAGTTGAGAAGAATTTCAACCCTTCCCGGTATGCACGATTGCAGCGCATCCATTGGCAGCGGGAAAAGTTCACAGTGGACGCCCGCGTATTCCAATCGAACCGCGAGGTCTGCACCGCGCTCACCACAGGCATAAACCTTGCGATGTGGGGCACCAAGCACTGAGAAATCCACATCCCACAGCCAGG
>CALIEP010000169.1 GCA_938022345.1 uncultured Actinomyces sp. | reverse complement strand
TTCATCTCGGAAATAGCGATAGACCTCAAGGCCGTGGTTTTCGTTAGCAGCGTGGACTGTGCACAAGATATTGGTGTCAACATCGGCGTTACGCAGGTGTTCCCACCCGCGAATCACCATCGAGTGCGTTCCATGCCCGCCACGGTTCAGGCGATAGGCATCGTGAAGAGGAGCCGGGCCATCGATAGAGATACCGACAAGGAAATTGTGTTCCTTGAAAAAACTGGCCCATGACGGCGTAACGAGTGTCCCATTGGTTTGGATGGCATGGCGGACCTCTTGGGTGGGACGACGATACTTTTCGCACAGCTCAATGAGGTGCTCGAAAAAAGGTAGGCCGCGCAAAGTCGGCTCACCTCCCTGCCAGAGCATGGTGACTTCTCCGTCGAGGCTGGCTGATAGAAAATTCTTGACGTACGTCTCGAGAGTTTCTTCGCTCATTGACTGTCGTTTTTGATCGTAAAGCAGTTCCTTCGAAAGGAAGAAGCAGTACTGGCAGTCAAGGTTGCAGGCGGCTCCCGTTGGTTTGGCAACAACCGAGAAGGGAAGCGTGAGGGCGGGGGAATGCGTCATCGGGTCCCTTCGCTTTCCTTCTTGATCGACGAGGCCGTGGTTTGGGATGCGTAGGCCGCGGCCTGGGCCCCAGCAAGTGGGCCAAGCTCGGCGCGGACGACATCGATGTGCCACTTCATTGCGGGAATTAATTCGCTCTCGAGGCCGTGAGCAATCATATCGGAGACCTGGGGGATCGCCTCGGGAAGTTCCCCGGCGACAATGATCGCTCGAGGGTTGATGAGCAGGGCAGCGTTTGCACAACAGGCACCGACTGCACCCATCGCGTGTTCGAGGATCTCTAGTGTTCGGGAATCTCGATTGTTCACTTTGGTCGCCAATTCGCTCAAAGAAGAGACATCACACTGGGCGCAGAGCGAGGGAATAGAGGCGAGGGTTTCTAGACACCCCTCTTTCCCGCAAGTACATGGGGTGTGCACGTTCGGAACGCGCATATGCCCCAATTCCCCTGTGAAGCCAAAGTCTCCACCCGATAGGTGATAGGAAATCACCAGGCTGGCGCCGATACCGTTGGAAAGTCGAACGTAGAGGATTGATGGATACCCCTGTCCCGCTCCCCATAACGCCTCACTCAGGGCAGAAAGGCGGGCAGTTGTGTCAATGAGGATATTCCCTTTCCAGCGGCGTGAAATGGTATAAATAACGCTTTTGCGGCTGGGGTAGGGGGAATGGGGTGAGTGGGAAATATTTGACCCCATGGGGACGGGCAGACAGATCCCGATGGTACTCACGTAGTCAGTGATGATGCCGCGCGTCTGTGCGCGCTACAGGAGCATCGCTCCCATGGCGTCAAGTGCTTCAAGATAATTAATGGGACGTGAGGCGGGTACTGATTGCGCAATAAGGACATCGCCGCCTCGATTGAGTAAAACCCCAGCGAAAGAGGCTCGGCTGATCACAATGCCAACCGAGTATGCGCACAAGCGCGCAGATGTGAACAGAGTTGAAGGGCGACCTGCTCCAGTCTTTTCGTCTTCTTTGAGGCAAATAACAGCGTGTGCATCGATGAGCTTTGCGATTGCACGCCCCAGCGTTGTTCTCGAAACCCCAAGGGCCTGGCAAAGTTCTGCACGTGACGTGGGGGGATTTTCGCCAAGATAACTGGTGATCTGGTCTTCTAGAGAGGGCACGGCGGCGTGAAGATCGTAGTCCATGTCCTCTCCTTCGATGTTGAGTGGTGTGGGCCTCCCGCACGCCCCGGAAGGCCCACACCGAAGGTGTGTTACTTACCCATGACCTCGTCGAGATCGCTTCGAGCGGTGTTGACCAGCGGAATATCAAAATCCGTCATGGCCGCCATCCACTTTGCGAAGGAGTGGTCTCCGCGCTCGCGGAGTTGGAGGTATAGGTTCGTTGCGAGTTCACGGCGAATGTCGTCGTAGACGGGCACCGTGTATACATTGTTCATCTCTGCGGGATCAACTCTCAAATCGTAGAGCTCATTGATTGACTCCGGTGAGATGACGAGCTTGAACTCCTTGGTACGCAGCATTCGTTGTTGCAGCGGGAAGTGGTGTCCGTGGAATTCACAGACAATGTCTTCACGCCAACCGGGCACGTCTTCGCCTCGCGTCAGGTCAACGATCGAGCGTCCGTCTTCAACCAATGCCGGGTCAAGTCCGGCGATATCGAGGACAGTTGCTGGAAGGTCAATCAAAGACACGAAGGCGTCGGATTGGCCGACCGCAGAAACACCGGGGATGTGTGCGATGAAGGGGACGTTGTAGATGTCGTCGTACATCATCGGGCCCTTGTCGTTGA
>CALIEP010000168.1 GCA_938022345.1 uncultured Actinomyces sp. | reverse complement strand
ATGCATGGTAGGTCAGTTCCGTATCAAAACCGTTTGGAACCTTAGACTGTGCAAGCTCTGCGCGTGCCTGGTCCAAGCTGAAGGAATCGATGGGAAGCTGTGCCTGAAGCTCGCGCGCCTTATCGACACCAATCTCGCTGCCCAGCTGGTCATTGGGTTCGATTGCGGTAGCAACCTCTCCGCGTCCCTTGAGAATGGAATCGACGATTGCCTTACGGTCCACCGCATGGGCGACAGCCTTACGAACATGAATGTCGTCGAAAGGCGCCACACCTTGGTCAAAGGTCAGGCCCACGTAGGAACGATCAGATTCGGTGAGGACCTTGACCCCATCGATCGATTCAAACTGAGAGACCTGATCGGTGGGAAGCTGCGTGGCGATATCAATCTGGCCGCTGCGCTGAGCCAGCAGTCGAGCATTCTCATCTGAGAAGAAATCGAACTCAATCTTCTGCGCGGGAGTATCGCCGCCCCACCACGTGCCGCTCTTTTCAAAAACAGCCTTCGAATCTGGCTGGAAAGAGGTCGCCTTGTAGGGGCCGGTACCCATGATGAGGTCCTTGGAGGAACCATAGGACTGCGCGGCCTCGTAGAACGACTTTTCGGTGATCCACAGGCCACCGTTTGCCGTTACGGTCCATCCAAAGTTTTCGGCAGGACTAGGAAGTGTAATGGTGATCTCCCACTCGCCTGTCTGAGTTACTTCGACGCCCTTGGCCCAGTAAACAGCCGATGAAGGGGACTTATCGGGGTCCTTCGCAATATCAATTGAGAAGAGGACGTCCTGAATAGTCACGGGGTTACCATCTTGGAACTTTGCGTCCTTACGGATCTGGAAAACCCAGGTCTTCGCATCATCGGTGCGGTAGTCCGTCGCAATCGCCGGAACCAGCTTGCCGTCCTTATCGACGGCAAGAAGGCCTTCGGAGGTCACCTGGGCAACGTAGTAGTTGATAATGCCAGTCTCGTGAGCGGTGTCCAAGGTAGACAGAGAACCAGGAAGACCAACCGTCACTGTATCGCTCTTTGCTCCCGATTGTGCCGATCCGGCATTTTTCGGTGCACATGCTGCCAGCGAAGCGCACATGAGGGCAGCTGCTGTAGCTAGTGCGGCTGCTTTTGTGGTGATGCGTGAAGCTTGCATCCTGATCTCCTTCAATTAGTTCATAGTGACGTCGAATGGTCTTTGGATAAAAAGCACGGAAACTCGCGCCATAAATAAAGATATGGCCCAAGCCCTAGGTTAGCGACTCGTGCCACTTCGTGGGCATTTGTAACGCTCACTGCCCAGGAACGAACAATAGGCGAACACTTAGTCAACGCTTGGACTTAGGCTTTTTCGGGGTAAATGAAGACCCGAGTAAGGTGATCAAGAGCGCACACTGTTGAAACAACATCTTCCACGGCGATGTGTTCATCGTGAGCGTGAAGCTGGGAGTAGACCTGCCCCAAAGTTGCTCCGGAAGAACAGGAGCCAAAACCAT
>CALIEP010000167.1 GCA_938022345.1 uncultured Actinomyces sp. | reverse complement strand
TTGCGTCGCCCTGTGGGTTCTGGCCGTTACCCTGCTGGCCGTTACCCTGCTGGTTCTTATCGCCCTCGTGATTCTGACCATTCCCTTTTTCAGGGATTGTCACGCAGTTCTTCGTGGGCTGCGAGGCGCGCCCATTTTCGGCCACTGACACGACCTCGATGCATACCTCACCGGGAACTGCCTTCACCGACACCGCATTTTGGCGTGTCTCAGCAACCGCATCATCCGCACCCGGTTTTGAAACGGTATAGACATAACGCCTATGCCCGGCCGACGTGGTCCCAACCGCGGGGTCAGTCCAACTCCACTGAATATCCTCGCCATTCACGCGTGCAACCAATTGGTCAACCGCGGGCGGAGGAACAGCAATCGGGTCTTCACCCTGCGATCCCTGTGTGGAAGAGCTACTTGCCGAGGCCGTAGGAGAAGCAGTCTGCTTCCCCACCCCAATGATGCTGCCTCCTCCCGTCAGCATTGCAACAATCACAGCGCCTAAAACCACCATTGCCATGACGACAAGGGCGATGATCGCGATGATTCTCTTCGGGCCCGAACGTCGACCATCTGGGAGATAGCCCAAGGGGTGGCCGGTATCGAAGGTATTTTGAGTTGTATGTCCCGGAGCGTGCCACGAATCTGGAGCAGGTGCATATCCGGCACCAAATTGCTCACTAGCTGCGCCAACCGCAGATGCATCCTGCTGGTTCTCCGAGGTTGGTATCGGGCCTTGCATACCCGAAAGCGAGGCATCGGTGGGCTGAGACTGCATTCCGCTGGACGCGCTCCCTGCCGCGGCGTTCCCGCTGACCGGATTGGTTACGGATGCGGGTGAAGGGGAAGCGGCCTCGGCGGAGGAGGATGCGGCGGCCTGCCCCAGGTCAAGGGAAGGAGCACGCAAACGCGTTCGCTCGGCATCGATCGACGGCATCGCACGTAGACGGGTTGCCTCATCTTGAGCCGCATTCGGGGAATTTTCGCCCTGGACAGCCCCCCACGAAGCCGCTCCGTCATCAGCGGCGCCAGCCGAAGAGCCATGAGCCCCAAAACTGCCTACGGTATTACCGTCACGCAGCTCCATCTTGGTGACCGGGCGTCCCATGAGGGTCTGAATATCTTGAAGCTGACGGCCCAGTTCAGCCGCTGAGGCAGTCCTCTTCCGGGGATCCAGCTGCATCGCGTGGCGCAAAACGCGCTCAAGTTCTTTGGGGGCATCCGGGCGAGAAAGCCCACGGATGCGCCCCTCATAGACTCGGGCAGCCACCGAGGCAGCACTATTGTCACCGACCGGATCCTCGAATGGGCTGCGCCCGCTGAGGAATGTCCACAAGGTTGTCGCCAGTGCCCACACATCCTGAGTCGGATGTGCGTGGGTGGAACGATTGTGCTGTTCAGGTGGAGCCCAGAGCACTGAGAAGCCATCCAGACTTCCTTTTTCCAAAGCTCCAATACGGGAGGCAACGCCGAAGTCTCCTAAGACCGGGTAGTTGTAGGAGTCGAACATGACGTTCGCTGGCTTGATATCGCGATGGACATAGCCATTTCGGTGGAGCATCTCGACGCCACCGCACAAACGAATCACGACATCAAGTGCCCGATCCACAGCCATCGGCATTCGGCGTACCTGTTCGGCAACGTTTGCGACCGGACAGAATTCCATTTCCAAATAGGGACGACCATCGGGTGAAGTCCCAATCGAATAGAGCTCCACCACAGCGGGGTGACCGGCAATCGAGGTCATTACATCGGCCTCGTGGCGGATTTGCTCGTACTCAACCTGATCGCCCACCGAGCGCGCAACCTTCACCGCAACTTCACGCGCAGGAAGCTCCTGGCGGTAGAGGTGAACGTCAGCGAAACCTCCAGAGCCCAGGGCCCGCAGCCACGTGTGACCGTGAAGCTCGGGTGGAGGAAGACGCCGAGAGGGAACCGAAGGGGTCATGATTGCTTACCTCTGAAGGGATGACGAAGACGGCGACGAAGCACACCCATCGGTGAAGCACCGTGCTTTTGGCGGTAGCGCGCGCTGAGTGAGGACAAGGAAAGCTTGCGGCGAATCCGGGTCCAGCGAGTTGCATTCTCGCGCAGCTCCTGAGTCAGCTCATCAACAATCTGCCAGGAATCAGTCGCTTGTTCGGGCTGAACTTCGTCACCAGAGAAATCAGCAGTATCTGCCCAACGAGCAACACGAACAGGTCTGGGAAGTTCTTCGCCAAATTCATACCACTGAGGGGTTGAGGTGCTGCTCTTGGCTGCGCTTGCTGGCCACAGAGGTGACGTCGTGAGCATCCATGCGGCCTCTTGACGAGTAAGGTCGGTCGGCACGACAACTCCGGCATCGCGTGCGAGATCAACGACTTCGTCCCATGAACCCGTCAGTGCCTGCGGAGGCGCGGACCAGCGGCGCTTCTTGGTACGGCGACTCTTGGCCAGCACAATAGCCAGAAGCGGGATTGCGATGATCGCAAGAATTCCACTACCGGTTGCAATGATTCGCCACGGAATCTTCAGACGCGAGTCATCATTCGAATCTGAACCACGATCAGTAGTTGTCGGGGGAAGTTCCGCGGGCTGTTCCGGGGGCTCTGGCGGTTGAAGAACCTGAGGACGCGGCACAGAACGCGGCTTCGGGACATCGGTTTGAGGCACTTGGTCGCGCGGCGGGGTCGGGTCGAAAACTGCCCAACCGACTCCTTGGAACTCGACCTCAACCCACGCGTGGACATCCGAACCGCGAAGATCGACATCGCCGCCCTTTGACTCATTCGGATAAGCGCCCATGACGACCCTGGCGTTCATACCGAGGTTGTGCAGCATCAGAGCCATGAGCACGGAGTACTGCTCATCGTCACCGATCATCTGCTCGCCTTCAAGCATGCGGCTCAGGCGGTCTGCTCGGTTACCCGGGCGTGACTGAGCGTTGTCTTCATTCGAATAGAAGCCTTTTTCTTTCAGGTAGCGCTCGATTGCGCGAGCCTTTGCAAGATCGCCCTGCTCGGCTGCTGAGGTCTGAGTCGCCAGATCTCGAACCGAATCGGGAACGCCTTTATCTCCGCCGCGATAGGGAACAGCACGGGTTCCTGACAGCTGGCCATCGGACCAGATTGGAACAACCGTTGAATCCATGGAGTACACCATGGTTCCGCCCTGAACGTTCTTCGATGTCGCAAGTGCAGCATTCGCCCACATGTCGTAGTAGAGACCATCAGAGAGCGTAGTCACCACAGCGGCATTCGGGTTGCCCGCTTGTTGGTTCGTCTGGGTACCGGAAGCTGACGCCGATTGGTCGAAATTCATGGTCGAAGGCGTACCGACGATTGGAACCCACGGGCCAAGGAGCTGCGACGTTGTGAAGGTCATATGAGCTGTCGAACTGCCTTCGGGGGCCTGTTGCTGCGGCAAGGTCGATCCCACGTGAATAAAGCCACCGGAGGGACCAGTTCCGGGAGCACTCATTGTCATGGTCGTTCCGTCGTAACTATCCATGACACCGATACGCACGCGCGCGCCTTCTGGAAGACCATCCACGTGGATCAAATTCTGCTCTTGCAAGTCAACGTTGTAGTGACGGAAAGCAGATAGCGGAGAGGGATACTGACGCGCATCCAACGGGGGTTGGACAACATCGCGAAGCACAACGCGGTTATACCACGGTCCATAGGCATTAGTGAGCGGAATAGCAGCAGCGGCGACAACCGCAATAACCAGAGCGCCACCAGCGATTTGGCGGCCCAGGTGGATACTGCCCTGAGAGCCGCCCTGAGTGGTCTCCCCCAGCGTCGCGGAGGTATCCGATGCGGCTGCCCCACCGACACGAACATCCAAGCCAGCTTCGAGCCGACGGTACTGATCTGCCCATGCACACCAACCTAAGGCAAGTGCCCACCATGCGGCGATCAGCCAAATATTCGGGAAGGTACCGCCCTTGCCCCAAGCAATACCGATAACTCCCATAACGGCCACGGGAATAACTGCAGCAATTGCACGCCCAGCGCGAAGCACCAATAACGCCGAGATGAAGGAGCACAGCAGACCGCTCAGCCACGGGACCATTGCTGGACCGACGTAGGCAGAGGCCGGCGGCGTGATTGTCAGCAGGTCCTTCCATGCATAGACCACCTGCAAAACCAAGAGCTGCAGGGTGCGTGGGGTAGGAAGCCCGTAGAAAGTCGTCGATGGGTAGGCCGCAACACCGCCAATAAGGAAGTGAGCTGCGATCAGCCCAGCAATCGTCGATAGCCAATCCCAGCGCCAGAAGCTCGAGGCCCAGGCGACGAAAAGCCCCGCAGCAACGCCGGCTGCAGCGGCGCGCAGGCCAACCCATGAGCCAAAAACGGCCTCGTGAACCCAAATGGTGGGAAGGAAAAGCAGAACTAGACCAATGAGGAACCAGGCCGGCAGACCTTGGCGAGAGATCTGGAAGCCGGCGCGAGCGCCCAGGTGAAAACCGGTGGTGGTTTGAGACATCAGGCCAAACCTCCCGCAGCAACCAAGCGAGGAAGATCCTCAAGAGTCGGGCAATCAGCCAAAGTTCCGTGGCTCAGGCGACGCAGCTTCGGATGGCCGGGGCGAACCCGAACCACCGCGCTGCGCACATCAACCGGAATGGCGTTCAACAGGTGCGAAGCCTGATCGTCATCAACCGTTGGCGCAGCAATGATCGTGACAACCGAAAGACCGGGACGCTTAGCGATTGCCTCACGCAGACGCGCCATAAGATCAGCTTCACCCGAGTCTTGAATCTTGCACATCGCATCGAGCATGCGCGTTGCAGCACTGGTCGTGACCCAATCGGTGGCGGTCGTCAAAGACACAGTCCGAGAAGCAGCCATGTCGGCAACGACCAAAGAAGCCGCAATCGATACAGCGTTTTCGAAAGAATCACGGTCATTCCACTGTCCCAGACGCGTATCCAAAACAACCAGATGGTGCGAGCGTCGCGTTTCCTCAAACTGGCGAACAACAAGGCGCCCGGTATGAGCGGTCATTGGCCAGTGGACATTTCGACGGTCATCACCGGGAACGTAATCACGAAGCGCGTGGAATGAAACATCAGAAGATGACAATTTCGCAGTCGTGACACCCTCAACATCGGCGTGGATACCCGTCGCATCGAAAGGAACGCGAATGGTCTTAGGGTGGACATACAGGGTCACCGGCTCCGACCACGTGCCGATTCGACGAATCAGACCCAGAGGATCAGCGCGAAGTGCGCGCGCGGGGCCAACGGTCACCAGGCCTCGGCGATGGGTCACGACAGAGAACACTTCACTCCAAACTCCCTTTCCCGGAAGAGGAGGAACCAAGAACTGAAGTGCAGATGAAGCAATTGGAAGTTCGATGAGACCGGAGCGCGCGCGGCGATCCGACATATTTTCAGCGGTGATCTCGCCAACGGCGGTTTGACCAGCAACAATGCGCTGACGTGGAAGTCGCACTGAAACCTTGTGAGG
Source organism: uncultured Actinomyces sp. (assembly GCA_938022345.1). Lineage (GTDB taxonomy): Bacteria > Actinomycetota > Actinomycetes > Actinomycetales > Actinomycetaceae > Pauljensenia. Next base: position 5,030 of record CALIEP010000167.1, on the reverse strand, counting down.
GGAAGGAACAATCACCCACACAACAGCAATGAGGAAGGCAAGAAGACATGCGCAGGCGACGAAGAAGGCTTCGACCCAACCAAAAGCGCGAGACACGATGGCAGCGATGAGTGCTGAGAAGAGCACAACCCAGCCAACCGAGGTCACCGAGCGAGCCGCATGGCGAAGGTATTTCACACCCGGCGCAGTCCCCAAAGATTGCGCGAAACGCGAGATTCCCTGGCGGAGTCCACCCAAGTTTGCCTTCACATTCGCGCGTGCCGAGGCGAAGACTGAGCTCTTTGCCGAACGTGCGCGTGCATCCTTTGAGCTTGCGCCTTGTTTGGCGGAGGAGCGTTTTCCTTGACGACGTTTTCCGCTTACAAGGTGCTCTCCCCCGGGTTGTTTTGCGCCGCGGCGCGAACCTGAGGTACGCGAAGCGGCAGGAGCTTTCGGAGCCGAATGCTTAGCCACGATCACCCACCTTCACGCCTTGGACTTCCTTGATGCGCATGTTTAGGAGCTCACCGCCGGGGCGGGAACGGAGGAAAGTGCACGCGCAATAACGCCTTGAGCAGTTGCACCGGAGAAGGCTGCGTCAGGATCAACAACAATTCGGTGTGCCCACACGGGAGCTGCCAAGGCCTTGATGTCATCGGGAAGGACGAAGTGACGGCCCTGAGCTGCGGCCCAAACTCGTGCACAGCGAACCATGCCGATAGCACCACGGGTCGACACACCCAAGGTGGCGGAATCATCGTCGCGCGTGGCCTCGGCAAGAGCTGCAACATATTCCAACACTGCGCGCTCGGTGTGCGTCTGCGCGGCGAGTTCAGAAAGGCGAACCACCTGTCCGCTCTCAAGAAGCGGCTTGAGGCGCTTGGAACGGTCGGGGGCTGCAGAGCCATCAAGGATTTCAGCCATTGCCGCGCGCGAGGGGTAGCCGACCGAGGCCTTCATTAAGAAGCGGTCGAGCTGCGCTTCCGGCAGCGGGTAGGTTCCAGCCTGTTCCACCGGGTTCTGCGTTGCAATAACCATGAAGGGACGAGGCGCGGCATGGGTGACGCCATCAACCGTCACCTGCGCTTCTTCCATGACCTCAAGAAGAGCCGACTGGGTCTTCGGCGACGCACGGTTGATCTCATCGGCAAGAACGATCGAGGCGAAGATCGGACCAGAACGGAAGTGCCACTCGTTGTTCTTCTGGTCGTAGACATTCACGCCCGTAATATCAGCAGGGAGCATATCGGGGGTGAACTGAATACGAGAGTGCGTGCCAGCAATTGTTGCTGCGATCGCGCGGGCGAGTGCGGTCTTTCCCGTACCGGGAGCATCTTCAAGAAGAAGGTGTCCCCCGGCGAACATAGTCGTCAGAGCCAGGCGAATCACCGGTTCTTTGTCCAGCAGCGCCTGGGAGATACCGCCGACCAAACCGGCGAAGGTTTCGGCGAAACGCTGGGCATCTTGCGAGCTAAGCGCCATAGGAGGGACTCCATTCATCTGTCGGTAGTAAGTGTTAAGTTCTGAAGCGAATATTCTGGATGAGCTGAGGTCTTTGGGCGGTGAGCCCGAAGCTCTCATCGTACGTCGGGGATCCGGTTGCGTGACGTGGGCGAATCATCATTTACCGTCCCACCTAACAGTTAATTCGATGCAGCAAAATGGGGAGGTTACCCGAGTTGGCCTTACTCAGTCGCACACCGGTTTCTACAGAGGCCCCTGCCGAACCACGAGGTGTGAAGGTCCAATTGGACTGCGAGAAATCATCCCACATCGTGCACTTCATGGGGAGCGCATCGCTGGCCCAAGTCGAGGGAAGCGTCAGATAAACCATCTGGCACTCGTTGACATCCGCGCCACGCGCGTTTGCACTTGTGCACTGGCTTGTCGTGCCGCCGAAACCACCGATCACGTTGATCTTCGCAGTGTCGGTTCCGGTTCCAGCCAAGTTACCCCACGTCGTTCCAAGCGAGTTACGGGCACCCACCCCGACCTCAATTGCCTAACCAGCGGATGCTGTAATTGTTGTGCTGCCATTGAGAACTGCTCCCTGAGGAACTTCTGTCTCAACGCCACCGACCCTTTGCCAGACCAAAACTTGATCGGGTGCAAGATATCCAGCTGGCGGGTTCGCATTCCAGCTCACTGTCACGCTTCCTTCGTGAACCGCGACTGTGAAGCTCGGCTTCGTGGGGGCAGAAAGCGCCTTCGCGGTCACAGGAACCGCGCCACCAGCCACCTCTTGACCATTGATGTTGCCAACTTGGCGAATGAAGATCTGGACATCTCCATCGGAACCAATATTGATGATTTCACCGCTGGTCACGGAGTTCCAAGGGCCTCCAGCGCTGTGTGACCACTCGAGGTGGAGGTTACGGCTATTGAAGCCCTGTCCAGGATTGACGGAGAGGCCACTGACCTTCGTCATACCGTGGTTACCAGTCGGTGTCGAGGAGAAAGAACCCACATTCGGGTTGAGCGGCGAGGTGAAGACCTGGAAGGCGACATCTTCAGATTCTGAACTGTCGTTCTTCCAGTTGTACGCGCGAATCTTCACACGGTAGTTCTCACCCACGGGAAGATCGGTAACGTAGTCATTGCGATCCCCACCAACTTCACCAACGGTACGACCGTTGACATCAATGGTGTAGCGAGTAATTTCCGCGCCATTTGTACGCGGTGTTGTCCACGTGAAACGAACGCGTCCGGTATTGCCCTGTCCGCCAATGTTTTCGACGCGGATTCCATCGGTGCGATCCGGAGGACCGAAGGGTGTCACCTTCGCAGAGTTCTGCGAGGTCGGTGAAGGTTCTTCTGCACCGTTCTTCGCAGAGATTGCGACAGAGTAAGTCTGGCCATTACGCAATCCATCGACGCGCCATTCAGTGACGTTGCCTGGGACCTCAATCTGACGTGCACCGCCGTTTTCGTACACGTAAAGCGTGTAGTTCTTGATCGCGGAACCCTGGTTGGTCGGAGGCGTCCATTTCACGACAATTGCACCGTTTTCGGGCTCAACTGTAGGTGCCAGGGGCGCTTCGGGACGCATATCGATCAGGACCTCGGGAGAAGCTGCCGAAGGATCTGAAGCACCGACCGCGTTATGCGCAACAACGGTGAAGGAGTGACGCAGACCGTTTTCAAGACCACTAAGTTCACACGAGCCTGACTGGCAGGCGTAGCTACGACCTGTTGCGCGGTCTGTCGCAGTGAAACCGGTAATGGTTGCACCGTTATCAGCACCCGCCTGGAAGGTCACCAGCGCGGTGCCCGGGCCGGTCGCCGTTAGTGAGACATTCGTCGGAGCATCGGGGCGGTCACGGACCACCAAACGCACCTTGCCTTCAACGATACGGTCAGGGTCTCCCGTTGCATCCATCAGGCGATAGCGAACGGTCATCTGTCCACGGAAACCAACCGCAGGAGTGATATTAAGGTTCGTTCCCTGGGGGTCAACGGTTCCTTCACCGATCTGAATAGAAGCCCCAACAATGCGGATTGGTGTCTCAGGGAAGGGATTGATCGTGTAGCGCGTCAAATCAACGGCCTCGAGACCACCCGAACGCGCTGCTTCCAAAAGCGCATCCGAGACCTGAATCAGTGGTCGGGTAGATGCGACAACAGTGATCGGAATCTGACCGCTTACTGCACCCGCACCGTCATCAACGCTGACGGTTACCGAACCGACAGAACCCTTTGGACGGTCAACATCAGCTCGGACACGCAGGATATGTCCGTCGAGGCTGATTGCAACGCCTTCGGGAAGATTCGAAATGTCGTACTTAAAGCCCGCTGGGTCTGCGCCTTCTGGGTCACGTACCATCTGCGAGAGGTCAACGGCAGTTGCTTCCTCTCCGGCAGCCACCCTAATCGCGGTAGGAATGAAGGAAACCGGCTGATTTTGCGTGGCTTCTACCTTCAGGGTCAGAGTCAAGGTCGCAGTAAGCGCTGAGTCATCGCCCGCAGCTCCATCAGAGACTTCGAAGGAGAAGGACGACTTCCCCGACCACTCTGAATTCACGTGGAAGCTCACATGCCTCTCATCGCTCAAGGTCATTCCCTGATCGATGCCGGCAGAAGGACGAAGTGTTGCGGCATTGGTGATACGCGGACTGCGTCCTTCGCGAACGATGACGTAGTCGGAAATATCGAGGGTGACGTCTTCACCGGCACGTACCTTAACGGGAACCTTCGTGGTATCGATTGTCGGCTGGTTGTGCTGAAGTCCAGGCACGGAAACAACTGCCGAGGAGCTCAAACCGTCGGCATCGGTAACCGTGTAGACGATCATCATGCGCTCTTCTTGAGGAGTGATGATCAAGTCAGAACCGTTCACTTCGACGCCTGCGGCCTTCGTGGACACACGCAGGTTGTTGACATCGCCATCCGGGTCTTCATCATTCGCCAAAACCGGGACCTTCACAGTGCCGCCCTTTGCTGGCAACTGCGAGGCCGCAACAACATCATCGCGCGCGATGGGAGCTTGGAGCAGCGCGTCATTTGCGACGTTGATTGTCAATGTTCCACGTGAAGTACCACCGCGGTTATCGGTGACCTCATAGGACACCAGATAGGAACCATCCTGCGCGGGGGTAGTTAAAACAATGGAATTTCCACGAATTTCCGGCTTCAGTTCAGCGGTCGCAGTCTGAAGAGAACCGGGGACAATCGAGATTGGATCGCCGTCGGGATCAATATCGTTTTGGAGCACTGCGACACCCAGTTGCCTGTTCGGACGGGTCAGAACGGTATCTGGAACCGCCGTCGGAGGTTGATTAACTGTTGCAGGCGGGGCAATACCCACGCGCACACGTGCAGAAGCTTGCTTCCCCTGACGATCCTCAACAATGTAGGTAAAGACATCGGTACCCGTCGTATTGGGCGCCGGGGTGTATTCCAGCCAGTCCACGCCAAGCTCGACAGTGCCCTTGGTTGGGGATTGTTCAATACCAACCAGCGTGACCGAGTCACCGTCAGGATCAATGCCATTCAAGGGCACCGGAATACGGGTCGTTTCACCGCTCACAGCCCAGGCAGTCAGTGCCTTCGGC
>CALIEP010000166.1 GCA_938022345.1 uncultured Actinomyces sp. | reverse complement strand
TGAAAAGCGGACCGCCCGGCATCATCGAAATGATCTTCGGGAAGGTCACGAAGGAAAGAATCGGACCGGTCAGTCCCTTCAACTCAGAAACAGCGATTCCTTGCGAATGCGCCATGAAGCCCAGCGCTGAGAACACACCAATACCGGCAAGAATTTCGAAGGACGAATTAGCAAAGCCAGCGACCAAAGCAGTTCCGGTAACGTTCGACTTCTTGTGGAGGTACGAGGCGTAGGTCAGCATGATTCCAAAGCCAACCGAGAGCGAGAAGAAGATCTGAGCGAATGCTGCAAGCCATACCTTGGGTTGAGCAAGGGAAGTCCAATTGGGTGTGAAGAACGCACTCAGGCCTTCCAATGCACCGGGCAGGAACAGCGCACGCACAACAAGAGCGAGGAAGAGGACAACCAGAAGAGGAAGGAAAATCTTATTGGCCTTTTCGACCCCTCGTGCGATGCCAAAAGAGGCGATGAGCAAAATGCAGGCCCATACCAAGACAAGCGGGATAGCAACTGCCGCTACCGGAGTCCACGAGAATTCATCAGAACCGACGGTTCCCAGGAAAGAAGAAAGAAAGAATGTCTGTGAATCCTCACCCCAGGCCTCGGTAATTGAATAGACGACGTAGCTTCCCGACCACGCAACAACTGCGGCGTAGTAGGTAATAATCACGAAGCAAATGAAGACGCACAACCAACCAAGGAACTCTCCCTTGGCGTTCATGCGGCGGAAGGCCCAGGGAGGGGTTCCGAGGAACTTATGGCCGACGGCGTACTCGAGCCAAAGGATCGGGATACCGGCGAAAAGCAGGGCAACGAGGTAAGGAACGAGGAACGCTCCCCCGCCATTGGTGTATGCAACACCTGGGAATCGCCAGATATTACCCAAGCCGATCGCGGAACCGATAGCCGCCATTAAAAAGCCAGTTTGGCTGGTCCATGTGTCGCGCGTGCGACGTTTCGCAGGAGATGCTGCCGTGCTCATGTAAACGTTTCCTTCCCTAATACAGGCCCAAACCTAGTAACGTCTCAGGAGCCGAGCAATACTTTTCCACTATGCGAAACGGCTCGCCATGATCGATACACCCACGCAGCAATAAAAACGAGCGTAACAACGCAGACAATTGATGCTCCCGCCGGAAGATCCAAAGACCAGGAGAGGTAAATACCACACAGAGAACTCAGCACACCGATGACGAGAGAAGTTCCGATCATTGCTCCCAGTGAATTTGTTAAAAGCCGAGCACTTGCGGCGGGGGTAATGAGCAGGGCAAGAACCAAGATATTGCCAATGATCTGGACGGAGATCACGACAGCACCGGCAACACTGATATAGACCAAAAGGTCCAGAGCCATCACTGGCAATCCGGCGACTCGAGCGCTTTCTCGATCAAGACTCACCGCAACGACCTCTTTGTGAAAGAAGGCAAAGACCCCAACGATCAGTGCAGATGCAAGCAGCACGAAAGGCACTTCAGAAGCAGGGATGCCTGTCAGAGAGCCAAAGAGGAAGTCTTGAAGAGACCCCGCATATCCCGGCGCCCACGAGATGATGACCAGTCCCAAACCAAAGGCCCCAACGAAAAGAACACCAATGATTGAGTCTTCCTTTAAACGCCTATTTTGGGAAAGAAGTGCAACGAGCACAGCAGTACCCACACCTGCGAGCGTTCCTCCCAATACCAAAGATCCCGAACATACAAAAGCAATTGCAAGACCAGGGAAAACCGAGTGAGCGACAGCATCTCCAATGAAAGACATCCCGCGCAGGACAACATGACAGCCAACAACTGCGCATACGCAGGCAGCAACGCAGGTGACAAGAATCGCACGGGGCAAGAACGCCAATGCCGGATTCGTCAGATCACGAAGAAAATCAATGATACTCAGCACTTAGATCACCCCAAGGACCTTGAGCAGCGGATTCGACGGGCGAATATCAAAGGTGCGCATCCACACCTGGGGTTCGCGAATTTCTTCCGGCTTCCCCGAGGCGACAACAGTCGAGTTGAGCAAGAACAGTCGATCACAGGCATCAATGGCCCCAAGAATGTCGTGGGTTGTCATGAGGATGGCACAACCACTGAGAGCGAGCCTTCGGAAGACGTCCATCAGGCTTTCTTGAGTTGGCATATCCAGTCCAGTGAAGGGTTCATCCAATAGAAGCAATCGTGGACGTAAAGCAAGAGCCCTTGCCACCAGCACACGCTGGCGTTGGCCACCCGAAAGCTCCCCGATTACTCGATCTCCTAGCTTCGCTAGGCCAACCTGATGCAGTGCCTCTTCGACGGCGCGATGGTCATCGATCTTAGCCCGATGCCCCCATCCGATCCGGCGAGCTCGCGCGCTCAGGACTGCTTGACGGATGCTGATAGGAAAATCCCAGGCAAACTCATGACGCTGCGGAACATAACCGACTGATCGAGGCTGAAGCGGGAGGCCCATTGACGTAATGTGAGTCGAGCGAGAAGGAATCACGCCGAGTATTGCGCGCAAGAGAGTCGTCTTTCCAGCTCCGTTGGGGCCAATGAGCGCACAGAACTCACCGGGAGCAACAGAGAGCGAGACCGATTTGAGTACCTCACGCCCAGGGTAGGACACGTCCAAGCCACTGATATCGAGTGCTGAAACCGAATTCTCAGTATCCATCAGACATCACTTTCGGCGCCGAAGTCACGAAGAACATCCTCGCGTGCTTGCTCAATCTGCTTTTTTGACTTCTTTGTTCGATGGGAAACGACGATAAAGGCAAGCACACCCAAAGCCAGACAGATCGCTCCATAGATCAAATACTCACTATTTCCGCCTTGTTCACGCGGCGCCTGCGGCTTGGCAGTGTCCGTCTCCTCTTTCGACGAGGCCGCGAGCGCGTTTGGCGTGAGCGCGCGGGCTTCTTCAACCTTTGGCCCATCGCCAACAACGAATCGGAGAGTATCCGAAACACATTGCGGTGTCTCTTTGTCCCCAAAGCACCAGCGCACGCTAAGTGCGTAAGCTCCCGGAGCAGAAAACGCCCAATTTGCGTGAACGTGTGTATTAGCTTCAACCCAGATATCTGATTGGGAGGAAGTAGACGAGTCATACAAGACTGTCGGCGCACCGAAAGCCCCGTCTTGCAGGAAAAGCCAGGCTTTACCGGGTCCCTGAAGGTTACCCAGAGTCATCGTTGCACCACTGCCCATGACCTTAATGAGTTCCGGGTCTTGAGTGTTCCATCCCAGCCAAACAACACGAGGGTTTTGAGTCTGGGGAATTACCCAGTACGACTCTCCCTCGTGTGCGTGCAGGAATGAATAGCTGGGGTCTGAGGGAACCTGAAGCTTGCCAGAATCGCTCACGCGAAAGACAAGAGTGTGCAAAGGACGCCAGATCGGAGTTTCTCCTGAGTCATCACGTGCCAGAATCTCCGGTTTTGAATCAACAATCTTTGGACCCAAGTCAACGTGACCGCGTTCAATTGTGGCTTCTTCGCGCACCACCTGTTCTGAGGAATCTACGTGCTGGGTAAGAGGATCATCCGCTGCCGCTGGCAGTACGACGCTGGCGCTCACAGCAATACCGACAAAAAGCGCTGAGAAACCCCGCGCCATATTTATGGTTCTCATGCTCTTCATCATGTGTGATCCTTTCCTAAACACCGCGACAGTGAGCGAGCATTCGCTTTCATCATGTCGATATACGTCGACGCATCCTCATCCAAAGTGTCGCCATACAGCCCGCAGACTCGAACACCGTTTTCTTCCGCAACTTGTGCGATCACAGGGTGACGGTTGCGCTTTTGCGGTTCCAAGAAAACCGCGGAAATTTTCATATTTTTCAGGGTTTCAGCAATGCGTTTACGATCTGCAATCGAAGCCTCACTTCCGTCCTGAGCACTCAGGTAACCAGCGATTTCAAAGTCATAGGCGCGCGCAAGATAGGCATAGGCATCGTGCGTAGTGACGAGCTTTCGGTCAAGTGGATTAATCCCCGCAATCGTCTGCGAAACCTCGCGATCAGTCTCATCAAGTTTCGCGATATAGGCCGAGGCGTTGGCTGCGTATTGCGCACTATGCTCGGGATCGCGTGTTGACAACGCGTTCTCGATAACTCGCACATAGGCCTGCGCATTATGGATGTCATGCCACGCATGTGGATCAATGTCACCGTGGACATGTTTACCAAGCACAGCCTGCGGCAGAACATAGGCCTGCCCATCACCTGAGCCTATAAACTCCCATCCCCGGCCTTTGGGAATCTCACGCAAAGTACGTGAGGGAACATCAATTGATTGATGTTCCCTCA
>CALIEP010000165.1 GCA_938022345.1 uncultured Actinomyces sp. | reverse complement strand
TGCTTCAACGAACTCCACCACACCACCCCCTACCACAACACCTGGGACTAACCCCTCAACCAACACGTTTTGTCCTATAACCCCAACATTTCGACCATGTGTATACTACGGAATCATGAATCATGGCATTTGATTCGCACACCTACGACTGGGGAACATCATGAGGAAAAGCCGGAGAGTTCTGGCGATGGGTGCCGGTTTGGCTCTTGTCGCTGCAGGGACGGTCACAATGTTTGCGCCTCGCAGCGCACAAGCCGATGCGGAGCCCTTCCCCCTCTCACAATACGTCTCATCAACAAGCACGACTGTGTGCAACGCCAACCCTGTGATCACGACCTATCACGGTACCGTCGTGCTGGACATTCCGATCACTGCGCTTCTGGCAGGCCACGAGGCCGAAATCCGCGCTGCGGCAGCACAGGGACTCTCCCCTCATGACTCCGGCAGCGACTACAACTCCGATATCGCACTGACCGTGAGTGTCCCTGATGGAGTCATGTTGGGTACGGGTCGCGCGACATCTACCTCGTCAATGCTCACCAACACCTGGTTCTCCCCCAACTCTGACCACACACAGGTCACTGCGAACATCCAATTCAAGGATCTGTCCTGGCAGCAGCTGCTCGATATCTTCGATGCAGAGAAAGCCAACCCCGGTCAGCATACGATCAAGGTCCAGGTCCCCTATGCCGTTGGCACAATTGACCCCGCGGAAGCGACTCAACTGGCCAGCGAACAGGTGACCGTGACGGGTAGGTTCAACTTCTTCGCATCATCGACGACCCCCGCTCAGATCTTTAACTTCGATACGAAGACCCTGGCACTCGCGCAGTCGCCTACCAACTGCTTCGCGTCCGCACCAACCCGGACAACGCGCTGGGTTGATGAAGAGGACGGCCACGACTTACAGCCCCCAAAAACCGGGCCAAACTTCTTCCAAGCCGCAGGATTTCCCGACTACGAATTCTCCACTCATGAGTTGTCTGCGGATGGCTTGACCGGTATTTACAAGTACAAGAAGGTATTTGGCTCTCTTCCAGTCAATGGCGATGACCCGACAATCGACAACGATTTTAAGGTCGGCCTGGATGGGAACACTCCGACTCAGACGGAAAAGATCTACGCCGAGAGCAAAGATTCTCTTCTGACCATTGAGAACGTCGTTCACTTGGATGACCTTCGCGGTGGACGCATTGCGAAGCTCCTCGAGAAATACGACGAGACGCCCAACGCTTTCGACGATATTGCACTGAAGAATGCTCACTTGGGCTTCACAACCCAGATCACTCTTCCTGCGCAGCTGAAGTTTTCTGACCCCTCGGCCATCTCGGTGACTGGGCTTCCCCAGGGCTTCTCAGCGAAGACAGTGGCAGTCAACGGACAGACCGCAACGGTTACCGTGGACTTCGATAACCCCGATCAGATCACCACCATCGCAGCCCTCAAGGACGCGATGGGTGCGCTTCACGGTGATGCGGTGATCACTATTCAGAAGATTGCCTTCACCGAATCCGCAACTGCCGATACGGATTACCAGATCGATCACCTCACGCAGGGCACTATCTCGGTTGATGTTGAGAAACAACTCGGTGTCATCGTCATGCCCGGGCAGCCTTCACCCGCATGCCCTCCAACTTACGGCGACTACGACGCTATCAAACCGGCCGAGCCTCGTTCTGTTGTTGGAACAGTATTTGATCCTCCATCGCCCGCATGCCCCCCTACAGACACCCCTTATACCGCCGGATGGAGGCCCCCCATGACTGGCCCTTCTGTCGGATTGGATGAAGCTCCGCTCATGGTGCACCCCCTGAAGTTCACGACCAGCGAGGCGCATCCCGACGTGACGCGACTGTCCTTCAAGCCCGGTCCGACGCCTACACCGACGACGGTGACGCCCTCGGCTCCTCCCACGCCTGCAACGCAGCTCGCCAAGACCGGTGCTCTCACCGGCGATGTGCTGATGCTCGCAGCCGTGGCAGGCACTATCGGCGCCGCGACATTGCGGAGGAAGCGCTCTTAATTCGCTCTTCATCGTCATAGGCGGGGTGCCGGTGAGCCACCGGCACCCCGCCTTATTTGGGGGAAGGCCAAAACGTGTTGGCTTTGAGGGGACATTTCGGCTTGGTGGTGTGCCACAGCCGGTGTTGAAGGTGGGGTTTCATCGTGGTGGTTTAAACACTCCCCAGGGCCCAGTGTGCGGGCGAGTGATAGCCGTTCAGCCCGATCGTCGATGAGGTTCATGACGTCATCTTCCTCGACGGCATCCACCTGGGCCGAAACGCCGTGGTGCTCATCGCCCACACCCCCAATTCAGTGCCGCTGGTACGCGGCCAGGAGTGAAAATTCTCAGCTCTGAGAAGCTCTCGCGCCAACGATCGGTGGCCAAGCACCACACTCAGGAACAGCAGCCGAGCACGACACCAACCAACGGTGAGGCCGGGGCACCCCGCAGGTAGCCCCGGCCTCGTCCTTCAAGCACTACGTGTGGCTCATCTGTATCGGATTACCACACCGGCTCTTGTCGCGGCGATCGGCATGACCGCTCCGACATGTCAGGCACGCGCTCTTCTCACGGCGATAGCACCTGCGCCCAGGAGCACCAGGACGCCAGCCGCGCCAGCAAGAACCGCCGCGTCGCTGCCCGTCTTCGCCAGCCCGTGGGAGGGAGCGGGCGTGCTCCGAACCGGAGTCGTGGGAGCAGTGGGTGTGACGCCAGCGGGAGTCTGAGGAGTGGGGGTTGCAGGTGTTCGGGGTGACGGGGTGGAAGGCGTCTGAGGTGCAGGTGTTGCGTGGGTGGCAGGCGTGGACGGTGT
>CALIEP010000164.1 GCA_938022345.1 uncultured Actinomyces sp. | reverse complement strand
CCTAAAAGGTCACCGATAGTACCCATAGATTATTAGCCTACGCGGTTGAGCCAGCGAACAGGCGCTCCTGCTCCTGCGTGACGGAAGGGCTCCAGCTCATCATCCCAAGCCTGGCCCAAAGCAAGATCGAGTCCTTCACGCAGCTCTTCATAAGAGCTTGCCTTTTCGATAGCTGCACGCACGCGGTCTTCGGGAACGACAACATTGCCGACGCTGTCCATCTGCGCATGGAAAATACCCAATGACGGGGTATGCGACCAGCGTCCTGCATCGCAAGAAGGGCTGGCTTCTTCGGTGACCTCGTAGCGCAGGTGCTCCCCTCCGCGCAGTGCCGAGGCCAAGCGAGCTCCCGTACCGGCGCTTCCCGGGGCAGCCTCTTGAGGGGGCCACTGAAGGTGAACTTCACTTCCCAAGGCAGCACCAACAGCCCACTCGATGTGCGGACAAAGAGCGGGCGGCGTTGAGTGTACGAAAAGTACACCGCGGGTATAGGACCCTCGCATTGTGGCCTCCTGTGTTTGAGGATCGTCTTCCCCTACGCCCTCAATCCAATGCCACAGTAAACGGTGTACGCCCATTCTAACGCAAAAACTGCGGCGGATCGCGTGGGATCCGCCGCAGTTGCGCAAAGATCAGTTCGACATCTGTCTTTTAATAGTTTGCCTCGCGAATTTCACGCAGAGCGCGTTTACGCGTCTTGCGATCCAGTCGATCAATATAGAGCATGCCATCAAGGTGATCACACTCGTGCTGAATACAACGAGCCATCAGCTCTTCACCTTCGATGACTACCGGCTTGCCATCCAAGTCAATACCTTCGCAGCGGGCGTACCACGCGCGCTCCGTGGGGAACCAGAGCTGAGGAACAGACAGACAGCCTTCGTCACCGTCCTGATACTCGTCTTTGCTGAGCTCAACGATCTTCGGGTTCAGAACGTAGCCGATCTCCCCATCAATGTTGTACGAGAATGCACGCAACCCCACACCGATTTGGTTGGCCGCAAGACCTGCACGCCCGTCCATGTCAACGGTCTCAAGCAAGTCTTCGACCAATGCCTTCACAGAAGCATCGATTTCAGTAATGGGATCACAGGGGGTTCGAAGGACCGGATCACCGATCACACGGATCTCACGCAGAGCCATTTACTTATCCTCCCCCATCAGCTCACGATGCAGCTGCTCGATACGCTCAACCGCAGATTCAATCGGAACCTCGAAAGATTCACCGCTTGCACGAAGACGAATCTCGACCTTTCCATCTGCCAATCCGCGGCCAATAACAACTGCAATCGGAAGACCAACCAGTTCTGCATCGGCAAACTTCACACCAGCAGACACCTTGCGACGATCAGCGAAGAGAACATCGAAGCCATCACGATCCAATGCCGATGCGATCGACTCCGCAGCCTCGAAAATCTCATCCGTCTTACCGGTGGCAAGAACGTGGACGTCAAATGGTGCAATATTCGCAGGCCATGCCAAACCGCGCTCATCGCTATTGGACTCAGCAAGTGCAGCCAGAACACGCGAAACACCAATGCCATAAGAGCCCATGGTGACAACCTGGCTCTTTCCGTTTTGGTCCAGAACAGTCAGGCCCAGAGACTTTGCGTACTTGCGGCCAAGCTGGAAGATATGACCAACTTCGATGCCGCGCTCCAAGTGAAGCGGACCAGAGCCATCTGGAGCCTGATCGCCCTCGCGAACCTCGGCGGCTTCGATGGTACCGTCGGCGGTAAAATCACGCCCCATCGTCAACCAGTACACGTGCTTCCCGGGAGTATTTGCACCAGCGATCCACGTGGTCCCATCAACCACGCGAGGATCAACCAAGAAGCGAATACCTCCCACAGGATTACCATCCTCATCGAGGTGGCGAGCAGGCGAATTCGGTCCTGCGGCCATGGGGCCGATGTAGCCGGGAACCAGCTCGGGATGCTTTGCCAGATCTTCCGGACCAGCCATTTCAACTTCCGCTGGTGCGACCGAAGCCTCGAGACGCTTCATATCGACATCGCGGTCACCGGGCACACCCAAGAGGACGACCTCACGCTCACCGTCAGGATGCGTAAGCGTGACAACGAAGCTCTTCAATGTATCCGAGGCCTGCCAGGGGCGATCATCACGGGGGTAAAGCTCATTGGAGCGCTCAACCAAGGCCTCGATAGTCGGGGCATTGGGAGTTTCGCGCATCTCGAATTCGGGAATGCCATCGAAAGGAAGCGGCTGAGGAGCAGGCGTCACCACGGCCTCGGCGTTGGCAGCGTAGCCTCCCGGAGAACGCACGAAAGTATCCTCGCCAA
>CALIEP010000163.1 GCA_938022345.1 uncultured Actinomyces sp. | reverse complement strand
AAGAGACTGGCGCGTTGCGTGAGCCGCGCCCCCGCCGAAGCCAACCAAAATACCTGCGGCACCGGTACGCATGAGGTGCAGGGCGGCAGTATCTGTTGAGACGCCACCAACGATCACCGGAACATCGAGTTCATAAATGAAACGTTTAAGGTTTAGAGGCTCTGCGCGTGATGAAACGTGCTCAGCTGAAACGGTTGTCCCACGGATGACGAAGAGGTCCACCCCGGCCTCGACAACTGCACGCCAGTAGCGCTGAGTACGCTGCGGCGAGAGTTTTCCGGCGACAACGACACCCGCCTTGCGAATATATTGCAAACGTTCGGTGATGAGGTCTTCTTGAATCGGAGCGGAATAGATCTGTTGCAAACGCGCAATCGACCCGTCTGCAGGAAGCTGCGCAATTTCATCCAAAATCGGCTGGGGATTTTCGTAGCGAGTCCACAATCCATCCAGATCCAGAACGCCAATTCCACCGAGTTTGCCAAAAAGGATCGCAGTATCGGGACTCATCACCGAGTCCATAGGTGCAGCCATGATGGGGACGTCGACGTGATACGCATCGATCTGCCAGCCAACATTCACGTCCGCAGGATCCCTGGTCCGGCGTGCCGAAACTAGTGCGATGTCATCCAAGGTGTACGCCCGACGACCACGTTTTCCCCGACCAATTTCGACCTCGTTAGCCATGACGCCATTCTAGTCGCACAATCTCGTCGGATGCGTCGCCAAGGCGCAGAAGACACGAAGCCCCCCAACCAATTAATGTAAGCGATTTCACATTTTGTCTACATGGCGATACGATTTTACATTCGATCACAAACACCTGTGGACACATGGCAAAAGGATCAAAAATTTTACTTTAATTTTATTCTCTTTATGAGTACGCCTTGGGTAAACTTCACCAGTTCCTCACCTTTACCCAATCGCGATTTTTCCTTGAGACGAAAGCGAAAAAGCCGCTTCACGAAACACTTGAAACAGGCTGAGCGGACAGGCACACTGTGTATGTCGTCACAGAGATACACCTACTACCGGTGTTCGTCATTTGATCCGCAGGAGGTCACCATGTTGACAGCAGCAGCTGCCATTACCAAGGATTTCCGACGCAGTTCACGCACGGAAAACCGTAATCGTCAGGATGTATCGCGCCGTACAAGCGAACGTGCACCCCGGAAGCTCGGATCGCGAGATCGCGCTCAGATGCCCTGCGCATACACGCGTTTTTCCTTCCCCTTGCCTTTGCATCCCTGATCACTGGTCAGTTCCACTCTGTCCCGCTTCTTCGTCGAAGCGGGACACTTTTTTGTGCCGCGAACTGAAAAACTGGACGCAAATGACAATGCACTGATGCACACTTAAGTCATGGCAGACATACACCCTCATTCTTGGGCCCAGCTCCCCTGGCTGGGCTTCGATACCGAAACGACGGGCGTCAACCCCCATCGCGACCGTCTTGTCAGTGCGGCTCTGGTTCTGCGCAGCGAAGGCGCATCTGGATCCCCCAATTCCGACGCTATTACGACGTGGTTAGCTGATCCGGGTGTCGATATCCCGGACACAGCCGCACAAATCCACGGCATTACCACCCAGTACGCACGCAGCCATTGGCGCCCCATCGAAGAAGTCCTCGAAGAAGTGGCATCTGCACTGACAGCACACATGGCGCAGGGCTACCCAGTCGTTGCCTTCAATGGAAGCTACGACCTCACCCTGCTCGAAGAAGAGCTTCGCCGTCACTCGCTTCCAACACTCAGCGACAGACTTGGAGCCCCAGAACCGGCACCGATCATCGACCCCTTGGTCTTGGACCGCCATCTTGAGCGCTTCCGCAAAGGAAAGAAGCAGCTGTCATTGATGGCAGCGGCTTACGGCGTTCCTGTTTCAGAAAACGCACACACTGCTGAATATGACGTCATCATGACCCTTGATGTCTTGGCTGCTATTGCCCGGAAGTATCCGGACTGCGCGTCTAAAGACTGCCGGGAAATCCACGCATTCCAGAAGGAAGTCCACGCTGCTTGGGCAGAAAACTTCGAGAATTTCATGCGTTCAAAGGGCAGGGACACGCACATCGATCGCCGATGGCCCATGCAATAAGGACACACCGGTGGAGATTCCCCCCCCCATCTCCACTGGTACCGCCGCTGGCCCATGCAATAAGGACACACCCCAAATGCTTTGAGGGCACGGCTCAAAGCCGTGCCCTCAAAGACTTCTTACTGAGGAATCACTTCGCCGAAGAATGATAGTTCGGAGCCTCAGTCGTCATCTGAACGTCATGCGGGTGCGATTCACGCAAGCCTGCATAGGTAATGCGAACGAAACGACCATTACGCTTCACCGCGTCAATCGTCGAGGCACCCAGGTAGAACATCGTCTGATGCAGACCGCCCACCAGCTGGTAGACAACTGCAGCGAGCTAACCAGTGTAGGGAACCTGGCCCTCGATGCCCTCGGGAACGATCTTGTCATCCGAGGAGACATCGGCTTGGAAGTAGCGATCCTTCGAGTAGGACTTGCGTCCGCGCGAACTCATCGCACCCAAGGAGCCCATGCCACGGTAGCGCTTGTATTGCTTGCCATTCGTGAAGACAACCTCGCCAGGTGATTCCTCGCAGCCAGCAAGAAGCGAACCCAACATGACCGTGTCCGCGCCGGCAACAATCGCCTTACCGATATCACCGGAATACTGCAGGCCGCCATCAGCAATCAGGGGCACACCTGCCGGCTTGCACGCCAGAGATGCCAAGTAGATCGAGGTCACCTGAGGCACACCCACGCCGGCAACGACACGCGTTGTACAGATCGAACCCGGGCCAACGCCCACCTTCACAGCGTCAACGCCGGCATCGATCAGGGCCTGAGCACCT
>CALIEP010000162.1 GCA_938022345.1 uncultured Actinomyces sp. | reverse complement strand
GTCGTATGACCACGAGGTCATCGACAGCTCCGCGCGCAAGATCGTGGACACCGTGCAGCGAGCAGGTGCCACTGTCGTGGGCCCGGTGCCGCTGCCGACCGAAAAGAACGTGTTTGTCGTGATTCGGTCGCCCCATAAGTACAAGGACAGCCGCGAACAGTTTGAAATGCGTACGCATAAGCGGCTCATCGACATCATCGACCCGACTCCGAAGGCCGTCGATTCGCTCATGCGTCTCGATCTGCCCGCGGACGTCAACATCGAGATCAAGCTCTGAGGACATCTGCAATGACAAAGAATAAGCAGCACGCTGCTGCGCCTGTGAAGGCGCTGCTCGGCCGCAAGCTCGGTATGACCCAGGTCTGGGACGCCGACGGCCGCCTCGTGCCCCTGACTGTCGTGCAGGTTGGCACCAACGTTGTTACTCAGCTCCGCACTGAGGAAACCGACGGATACACCGCTATTCAGCTTGGCTTCGGCGATATCGATGCACGCAAGGTGACCAAGCCCCTGGCTGCTCACTTCGCAAAGGCCGGGGTTGCTCCCCGTCGCCATCTCGCCGAGGTCCGCACCTCCGAGGCCGATAACTTCGAGCTCGGCCAGGAACTGGATGCCTCAATCTTTGAAGCTGGACAGAGCGTCGATGTTTCGGGTAACACCAAGGGCAAGGGATTTGCCGGTGTTATGAAGCGTCACGGTTTCGCTGGCGTGTCCGCATCTCACGGTTCTCACCGTAACCACCGTAAGCCCGGTTCGATCGGTGCTTGCGCAACCCCCGGTCGCATCTTCAAGGGTCAGCGTATGGCTGGCCGTATGGGTGGTGTCCGTCGTACCGTCCAGAACCTGCGCGTTCAGGCCGTTGACGTGGAAAAGGGTCTGCTCCTGATTTCGGGTGCGATTCCCGGACCTAAGAACGGCATCGTGCTGGTTCGCTCCGCTGTGAAGGGTGCGTGATCATGTCTGAAATCCGTACCATCGATGTTCTTGACCTGAAGGGTAAGAAGGCCGGCACCGTCGACCTCCCCGCAGAGGTCTTTGACGTTGAGACCAACATCCCGCTGATGCACCAGGTCGTCGTCGCTCAGCTTGCTGCAGGCCGTCAGGGCACGCACGCAACCAAGACGCGCGGCATGGTTTCCGGTGGCGGTAAGAAGCCGTTCCGTTAGAAGGGCACCGGTAACGCTCGTCAGGGCTCCATCCGTGCACCTCACTTCACTGGTGGTGGCATTGTCCACGGTCCTCAGCCTCGCGATTACTCGCAGCGCACCCCCAAGAAGATGAAGGTCGGCGCTCTGCGTTCGGCTCTTTCTGACCGTGCACGCAATGGTCGCATTCACGTCGTGACCGCTCTGTTCGAAGGCGAGAAGCCCTCGACCAAGCAAGCACTGGCCGCGGTTCGCGCACTCGTTGCTGACCGTCCGGCACTTGTCGTTCTCGAGCGCGGGGATGAGCTTTCGGCTCTGTCGCTCCGCAACGCTCGCGAGGTTCACGTGCTGTGGGCAGATCAGCTCAACACCTATGACGTCCTCGACAACGAAGATGTCATCTTCACCCAGGGCGCCCTCGAGGCATTCCTTGGCACCAAGGAGGAAACGAAGTGAGCTCGATCGAATCCGCTAAGAACCCCCGCGATATCATTCTGCGTCCGGTTGTCACCGAAAAGTCCTCGATCCTGATGGATCAGGGCAAGTACACCTTCGAAGTTGATCCTCGTTCGAACAAGACCGAGATCAAGATGGCCGTCGAAGCGATATTCGGCGTGAAGGTTGCCTCCGTGGCTACGCAGAACCGCAAGGGCAAGGTTTACCGCACTCGCAACGGAATCGGTACGCGCAAGGATGTCAAGCGCGCCATCGTGACCCTGCGTGAAGGCACCATCGACATCTTCGGCGAGCAGGCCTGAGCGTCGGAGAACTAGAGGAAAATCATGGGAATTCGCAAGTACAAGCCCACGACCCCGGGTCGTCGTGGTTCGAGCGTCTCCGACTTCGTCGAGATCACTCGTTCCGAGCCCGAAAAGTCGCTGGTGCGTCCGCTGCACAAGACTGGCGGCCGTAACAACAACGGCCGTGTGACTGCTCGCCACCGTGGCGGCGGCCACAAGCGCGCCTACCGCGTGATCGACTTCCGTCGTCACGACAAGGACGGCGTGCCCGCACGGGTCGCTCACATCGAGTACGACCCCAACCGCACCGCTCGTATCGCCCTTCTGCACTACGCAGACGGCGAGAAGCGTTACATCCTGGCACCTGCCAAGCTCAATCAGGGCGATCTTGTCGAGTCCGGCCCCGCGGCCGATATCAAGCCCGGCAACAACCTGCCCCTGCGCAACATCCCCTTGGGTACCGTTGTCCACGCTGTGGAGCTCTACCCCGGTGGCGGCGCAAAGATTGCACGCTCCGCTGGAACCTCGGTTCAGCTAGTCGCAAAGGAAGGCCGCTTCGCTCAACTGCGTATGCCCTCCGGTGAAATTCGCAACGTCGAAATCACCTGCCGCGCCACCATTGGTGAGGTCGGCAATGCCGAGCAGTCCAACATCAACTGGGGCAAGGCCGGCCGTATGCGCTGGAAGGGCAAGCGCCCGCAC
>CALIEP010000161.1 GCA_938022345.1 uncultured Actinomyces sp. | reverse complement strand
GGAAAAGACTCGCCACAAAGGACGCGTCTTGATTGTGCCTCACGAGGCCGCAGAACGGTCTGCGTAGTCGGCTGCACCTAGCCGACGCGAGGCCTCGTCCACAAGTCGAGGCGGGTGAAAGTCAATTGATTCTGCTCGGACCTTCAGCCAGGTAGCAAAAGCCACGAAAAGAACCAAGTTACCCTCAGTGAGCAAACGAGACTCGGTGAATGACTGGACGAACATCGCCAGCATAAGAACAGCGGCGAGGACGGGAATCAGATCACTCTCAAGATCGCGAAGGGCAACACGGAAGATGCGAATCATGACCCACAACACCGCGAAGGCCAAGAGCATAAGCCCAACAATGCCAGTCTGGAATAGTGCCTCGATGTAAGCGTTATGCGCCTGCATTGTTGGAGTACCATCCGGACGAACAACAAGGTTCTTGAACAGATGCAACCACGGGGGCCACATCACAACCCACCCCCAGCCAAGAAGGGGATGCTCGGTCCACAATTCCAAAAGCTTCGCCCAAATAACACCGCGCCCGGTCATATCAGAACTACGACCCAATATCTCGGTTACCTGGTCCTTCATCACAACAGCAACCAGCAGGAAACTGGCCGCAGCGGTCAAAGCCACACGAACAGCGAAACGTCGCTCATAGAAACCGAGATGACGGATGATCAAAAGAAAGACGAGTGCACTGAGGGAAACCAGCATGGCAACGAACACTGTTGCCGAACCGGTGAGAATAAGAATGCCAACGCAGGCACACACCCACAGTAAATTGCGAACATGCTGATTTCGATCCTGGATCCAGAAAACAAGCACGCACAGAAGCAGTAAGAGCGCAATAAACGCTAAAGGATTGCGGTTTCCCACGAAACCTTGAATCGGCCCTCCCCTAAACAGGGAGTCATTGATCCAGTAATAGAGCTCTGGGACTTCTTTCCAATGGCGCATATACATGGGAGGAATTCGATGGCCAACGAAGAGCGCGACCCACAACTCAAGAAGATACGACAAAACAACAACGATCTTCATCGCATCCATGAATGCTTTCAGCATCTGTCGAAGCGGAAAAGCAATTGCTACAAGTATCCCCGCCGAGCTTGTTGCAAGAGTGATCAGAGCCGAGGCGAAAGTTTCAAGACGGTACTGGCTCCAAATTACCGACAAACAGCAGAGCACGATGAAGGAAGAAACAGACAGCGAAATCCTTCGCAAGGTCACGCGTCGTCCAGCAAGAAAAAACACGACCCAGCATGCGACCAAAACCAAAACGGTGATGATGCCAAATCCGAGCCAACCGAATGTGTTGCGAACTCCTTGGCCCGCAAAGGCCAAGAAGAAAATCGCGACCCCCGCAATGGGCAGCAGCGACTCGGCTCGAGAGCTAACTGTTGTATTCACGCGTGTCCTCAAGACAGAAAGAAATTCTAGTAGGGAGAATAGCGGCAAGAAGCCGTGCCCGCTAGCGACAGGCTAGCGGGCACGGCTGTGTTTGATGAAAACCTAAGAATCGATCGTCTGTCCTTAGAGTGCGCTCGGTTGAGTTCCTCCCCCAGCCAAGGATGTCAGGTAGTCCTGAGCGTTAAGGGCGCCTTGAGCACTGGTGCAGATAATCAAGACTGTGTCGTCACCCGCGATCGTTCCCACAACGTCGTCAATACGTGCAACGTCAAGAGCAGAACCAAGAAGGTTCGCTGCTCCAACAAGAGTGCGCAAAACCAATTGATTTCCCACGCATGTTGAGGTGACGAGGAGAGTTTGAAGCCACCGCTGAAGGCGTTCAACACTGGCTTCAGCCTCATGGGACTGCGAACCATCAGCATTGGGAACCGAGTAAATCAGCGCCCCACTTCGATCGCGCATCTTTGTTGCGCGCATTTCCATGAGATCGCGAGAAAGGGTGGCTTGAGTGACTTCAATTCCTTGGCTTCCCAATGCACTGCGAAGCTGCTCTTGCGAACTAATGGTATGGGAGACCAAAAGATTTCGAATCGCCGCGTGGCGGCCAGCCTTCGTCTGAGGTGTCGCTTCAGATGACATCAAAACCCCTTAACTACGTCCGTGAATCGACATTGACTCCACTCCCGTTGCACCAGTGTAAGCGAGAAACGGGCCGTGTGCGAAAATCTTCGCGCACACGGCCCGTTTTCTAAGCGATGCAGAAGTTAGTGATACCTCACTCCTGCTTCAGTTGCTCTGCAATGGAGTCTGCCCACTGGTCAATCGCATTCCAATCACGGAAATCGCCTTCAACAGCGCCTGCAAGTCGAACAATCGCACGCTCACGCAGCGACAAGATCGAAGGATCGTACCGTCCGGCAAAGGAACGCAGTTCCTTTGCATCGACACGGGTCAGCACAGGACCGATCCTGCTGGGATCTTGCGGAACATGCTTGGGAACACCATTCATACCGACGGAGAAAGCCCACACGGGTAGCTTATGAAGCTGCTGAGCAAAACGTTCCATAAAGTCGTGAGCTTCAGGCAGCCACTGGGTCATGTACACAGCAGATCCGCAGATCACTGCATCAAAGCCATCAAGTGAGTCAACCTCTTCGGGGGACTTGCGGACAACCTCAAAACCATCGCTGGTCAGACGGCGTGCAATCGCATCCGCAACTTCAATGGTTGCACCGTGATGTGAAGCCGCTGTTACTAAAACCTTCATTAACTACTCCTTCGCGCCAATAACCACATTAATCCTAACAAGAGGAAACTTGATCATCCGCGCAGCGTTGCTCCAAGAACCTTTCCTGTCTTGCTAACGATGTCAGCACGAACTTTTTGCACCTCATCCGGAGTCAAGGTGTGATCGCTGGCGCGAAGGCGCACAGAGAAGGCAAGAGAACGGCAACCCTCAGGAACCTGGTCGCCCTCGTAAATATCAAAGAGGACCAGATCTTCGATAAATGCACCCGCAGCCTGGCGAATGACCTGTTCAACACGCGATACCGGAACATTCGTCGGAACAACCAATGCAAGGTCTTCCTTCGCTGCAGGATATGTCGAGACAGGCTTTACCTGCATGGGTTCATCGCTCATCACAGAGATCAATGCATCGACGTCAAGCTCGAGGGCGCAGGCTCGTGCAGGCAATCCAAAAGCCTTACACGCCTTCGGCGAGAGCTCACCAGCAAGGGCGAGTTCGACGCAATCTTTACCCTGACGGGCGAAAATACGAGCAACCCGCCCCGGGTGCCAAGGAGCGACCTCAGCGGGATCCGTTGCAGCCTCGGGAACTCGAGGCCCCTTAAGCGTTGAGGGTTCAGCAAGCCAAGCACGCGTGACCTCGACGCGCACTCCCAATTGATCGCAGATTGAGCGCGCAACCTCGACTGCATCTGCCCAATCGAAATTACGTTGCGAATCAAGAATTCCCGCGGGTCGGGCATTACCAGCCAGTACCGCGCCAACATGCTACGGCTGCGAAGGAGTCCCTGCTTCAAGTGCTGCAAGTTGCGCGTCACTGGGACGGTGCTCTGCAGAAATCAACCCGGTGGGAACAACACCCTCGGGATGAACAACCTTTGCGATTTCGAAAATCGCAACCGAAGGGATACCGCGAGCCCAGTTGCGTGCGGCGGTATCCAGCAAGGTATCCAGAACCGAAGTACGAAGCAGTGGCGCATCATCGGCAAGCGGATTACGCAGCTTGACAGCACGACGGCGAGGGTCATTCGCACTCAGGCCCTGCTTATCGAAAGAGTCGGAAACGAAGGGATAACTTTCCACCTCGGTAAGCCCAGCGTGGGCCAGTCCCTGGTCCACCAAACGACGTGCGCGCTGGGCAGTAGTCAAACCAGTACCTGCAGGGGCTGTTGGCAAAACCGAGGGAATACGGTCATAGCCATCCAAACGCGCAATCTCTTCCACGAAGTGTGCAGAA
>CALIEP010000160.1 GCA_938022345.1 uncultured Actinomyces sp. | reverse complement strand
CCTCCGCGCAGGTTCCCCGCAGCGAAGGCAAATATAGGTCAGCCGTCAACGAGCTCCCAAGGGTGGCCCCAAATACGTCATCGACGGCATACCAAAATTCAGAAAGAGTCACGAGATCAGGGTCACTGGGACCAGATTCTCGGGGACGGTGTCCGGAACGACAGTTCCATCCAAGACAGCCATACGCTCAGAAACCTCACGCAGGATGTACCACAGCGGCACCCCTAAGGCCTCGCTAATCGCGTCAAGAAGTTCAGACGATGCTTCCTTCTGCCCACGCTCAACTTCAGAAAGATAACCCAAGGAGACCTGAGCCTCGGAAGAAACTTCTCGCAAAGTGCGCCCCTGCTTACGGCGAATCTCACGCAGAACATCGCCAATTTCAGTACGCAGCAACGGAGCGGCTGCACGATCATGGGCGGGGCGATTCATAGCTTGACGATAACCCGCCGCCAGCGCCTTCTGCATGGCCAGCTCATTCAGTGGACGTACAGAACTCGGGATATTGTTCTTCTGCTTCTTCATCATGTTCTTCCTAACGTCTGAACGACCCTGCCTATTCCCACAATACACGAGGGATTTAAAAGTTGCGTCTAAGTCGCTCAACTTTGCGCTCAAGGCGCAACTGTAATTACGCCTCGTTTTGAGGCTCAGGATCACGAACCTCACGGGCAAGAACGAGGCCCTCACGCACATACGCAATACCCGACCAGAGAGTCGCAGCAAGCGCAGCACCCGCAACACACAAAGCCGACATTAAGGCAACTGACGCCCAACCTTGATTGGCGGCATTGAGGAAGTAGAAATAATCCCACGGGATCAAGAGAAGGAAAATAGCCAAGACCTGAAGAACGGTCTTTATTTTTCCGGACTGCGAGGCCGAAACCACAATCCCCCGCCGCAGGAAGAATGCGCGCATGACGGTGATTCCCAATTCGCGGAATGCCACGAGAATCGTGAACCACCACGGGAGAACACCCTGAATGCTCAGAATAATGAATGCACTGAGGGTGAGAGCCTTATCCGCAAGAGGATCGACGACACGACCGAAGTCGGTGACTAAACCGTAGGCGCGCGCAATCTTTCCATCAAGCTGATCGGTTGCAGCGGCGACGCAAAACACCAGCAAAGCCCACCACTGTGCACTCCACGTGTCCACAAACTTTAAGTAGATGAATACGGGGACTAGGAGCAGGCGAAAAACCGTCAGCGCATTGGGCACATTAATCGTAGAGACCTTCGTATAGCGTTCAACACGCGACACGTGAGTAGCCACGACTTGCCCCTTTGCTTCTTAGCGCCCGGTCAACTGCCAGGCGTCTTCACTGTCTTCAGGCTCTTCATCGACCCAGTCGGTCCGACCACCAAAATCATGTCCGGAGTAAGGATCCGAGGAAGCTGTATCTTCATCGTACCCGTTTGAAGGAGCCTTAGACGACTGGTCAGCAAAATTCGACGAAGAAACTTCCTGTTGCTGAGTAGGTGCGGGGGCGGCTTCAGGTGCGCTCTCTCCCCTGAGCATGGCCAAAATTTCGGGGAGCTGTTCGGGAGCTACCAATACCTGGCGCGCCTTCGAGCCTTCAGAAGGACCAACAATCTCACGCGATTCCAGGAGGTCCATCAGACGCCCTGCTCGCGCAAAACCAACGCGAAGCTTTCGCTGCAGCATTGAGGTCGAACCCAGCTGAGTTGAAATAACCAGCTCAGCTGCTGCCAAGAGATCATCAAGATCGTCACCAATGTCCTCGGCAACCTTTGCGGTCTTGGCGGGGGCAAGAACATCCGGACGGTACTGTGCCTGCATCTGTTCTTTAACGTGGGAAACGATCGAATGGATTTCAGATTCAGTAACCCAGGCACCTTGAACACGCATCGGTTTACTTGCGCCAGAAGGAAGGTACAGGGCGTCACCTTGACCGATGAGCTTCTCCGCACCAGGCTGATCCAAAATCACTCGAGAGTCAGCCAAAGATGAGGTCGCGAATGCCAAACGCGAAGGAATATTCGCTTTGATCAAACCGGTGACAACATCAACGGAAGGACGCTGAGTTGCAAGGACGAGGTGAATACCAGCTGCGCGCGCAAGCTGGGTAATACGCTGAACCGAAGCTTCAACATCGCGCGGGGCAACCATCATCAGGTACGCAAGCTCATCGACAACGACCAACAAGTAGGGATAGGGTAGCAATTCACGATTAAGACCCGGAAGAGCCTTCACTTGGCCTGCAGACACAGCCTTGTTGAAATCATCAACATGCTTAAAACCATATGTCGCAAGATCGTCGTAGCGCGCATCCATTTCCTTCACGACCCACTCAAGCGCTTCAGCGGCCTTCTTCGGATCGGTGATGATCGGGGAAATCAGGTGCGGAATACCCTCGTAGATCGTCAATTCGACTCGCTTGGGATCGACCAGGATCATGCGAACCTGCGAGGGCGTCGCACGCATCATGATCGAGGTAATCATCGAATTCACGAATGACGACTTACCGGAACCAGTCTGGCCAGCAACCAGAAGGTGCGGGGTCTTCGCTAGGTTGGTAACGACGTAGCCACCCTCAACATCCTTACCAACACCGACAACTAGAGGATGCTGGTTACGCTGAGCAGCGCCAGAGCGAAGAACATCTCCCAGCGCGACAGTTTCTCGGTCCGAGTTTGGAATCTCAATACCGATTGCCGATTTTCCGGGAATCGGCGCGAGAATTCGCACGTCTGCCGAGGCCACAGCGTAGGCAATATTCTTCGAAAGGTTTGTCAGGCGATCAACCTTCACGCCTGGCCCCAAGGTCACTTCGTAACGTGTCACTGTTGGGCCGCGAGAGAAGCCGGTCACTTGGGCATCAACATTGAATTCTGCGAAGACCTGACGCAACGCCTGCACGACTTGATCATTGACCGCCGAGCGAGTCTTATGGGGAGCACCGCGCACAAGAAGTTCGCTTGAAGGAAGCGTGTAGGAAAGGTTCTCATCCAGTTCCGCTTGGAATCCACCTGCAGGCTCTTCAGTATGAGCAGGCGGCTCAGGGTCCACCCGGTCGTCAATATTTTCGGTGACCGAAAGAGCAGGGACCTGCATTGCCTCCGTTGGCGCATCCATCGCCGAGGAAGCGGGCTGCCCCTCGGGAACATGCGGTGCCGAGTCCGGCATCACCCGAGTGCGCTGCGTATCCACCTGAGAAGGAACATCTTCTTGTGGCTCGGATTCCACTGCGCGGCGGAAGTGTTCATCGCCGTCATAGGAATCCAAGAAAGGATCATCGCCAGCAGCAAGGGAACGACGCGCCTCTTCACGCGCTCGCGCTACCGGATCGCTTTCCTCTGGCCTCGTCCGCTTGGCAAGACGGTCAACACATTCACGGACCAAGGTCGGAACCTGCGCAACCTGCGTACGCGTCCCCAAAAGGATCGAGTAGAGGAAAAGAAGAATCAAGAGCGCCGCCGCGCCCCACGACGAGAGCATAAGAACCAGAGGCCGAGCAATAAACCAACCGAGGATTCCACCCGCATTCTCGATCGAGAGAGCAGAGTCAAAAGCGGGGTTACCTTTGCTGACATGAACAAGACCGGTCAAAGAAAGGACAACACCAAGGCTACCTGCGACGCGGTGAGGCAAGGCTGAATTTCCTGAGCGGACACGGACTAACTCAACAGAGAAGGCAACCAAAATAATGGGCAAAACGACGGAGAAAATCCCAACAAAGCCCGCTGCGCACAGGTGAATGAAATCCCCCGCTTGCCCCGAAATACCAAACCACTCACGCAGGGCGACCAGAACGGCAACCGCCACGACAATGAAAGCAAGCGCATCGCGTTTCACCTGAGCATCGGTCGCGCGCCATGCTCGAATCATCGCAAGAATGCCGCGTCCGATCCCGGAAAATACGCGCGCGAGAAGCCCCGGGGTCGCAGTGGACTTCCCGGCTCGTGAAGAAGATTTCGAAGATGCTGAAGATGGGGATTTTCGTGCCATGGTAGGAAAAACGCTACCGCCGCATGCCCGAGAAAAGGCTTAGGCACGCCGCGAAAGGCCCTTCCTACTGCGTCACACACTCCCGTTCTTCATAACTTCTCGGATCTGCTCCCAGCTTGGAACAGGAAGAGCCGACTCGTGAGAAATCGTGATCGCAGCAGCCGCATTCGCCATTCGTGCAGCTTCAACAAAATCAAATCCCAGAAGAAGTGCCGCACACATAGTGGCGATGTGGGTATCCCCCACCCCGGCGGTATCAACCGTCGTGGATTCATACGCGGGGATCGAAATTCTGGGTTCGTCAGCATGAAGTTGCAGTTCACAGCCCATAACGCCCAGACGACGAACGAAGACCGCGTCCGGACGCATGACTCCGCGAACTCCAGTTCCGTGCTCATAAGGAGCAAGAATGTCCGACAGAGTCGCGGCCTCGCGGATATTCATTGAGACAACGTCCGCGCGCCCCAGTAAACGTGGCCACACAGACACTGGGACCTGAGCAACGGCAGGGGAAACGGAAACAACCAGGGTGACGCCTTCAGGAAGATTCTCGGCCCATCCAGTGAGGATTTCTGCACTTGCTGGATTCGCTAGATCCGAGCCCGATACATGAACCAGATCCCCTTCGTGGATCTCCAAGGCATCCAAGGATTCACGCGAAGGTTCTGATTCCACCCCCGTAGTGACGATCGAGGTCATCGAACCATCGGCTTCGACCAACTGAATCGCAACGCCAATGTCACCGACAAGTTCGGGAAGAAGAACCTTCACTCGCGCTTCATGGAGGAGTTGACGAACCATATACGAATTGGGACCGGTCCCCAGAGGCGAAGCGGTCGCGGTATAGACACCAAGCTTTGACACAGCAGACAAAGCAGTGAAACCACCCGCTGGAAGCGAGGTTGCTGCAGCTGCGTGAACGGAGCCTCCCCGTTCTGGCAGCTGGTAAATACGCATGGGAAGAGAGAGCACAATCGAATAGGTCGAGATAAAACGCCCGGTCATGCTTCTACCGTACCTTACGCTCGTGTCTGTATAGGCGTACTCAAGTCCCGCCCGCTACTGCAGGACAACAACCGGAACAATCATGGGGCGTCGACGCAAATGACGACCAACCCAGCGACCAATAACGCGACGCATCGCCTGCTGAAGGACGTGTGCATCAACATTTACGCCGGAAGCGGCCTCTTCGAGGGCTGCGGTGACGTCGGGAAGAATCTCGTCAAAAACTGAGG
>CALIEP010000159.1 GCA_938022345.1 uncultured Actinomyces sp. | reverse complement strand
TGAGGACACGAACCGGGAGCTGCGTGTGCGCGGAAAGGAGGTCACCGAGTTTGGTACCCGCCCAACCGGGCATAATGTCCGTTGCAGACACGATCGTACCGGTCGCGGGATCGACAACTCCGGCGCTCGCAACTGCGATACCCGCAATCGCCGGGTGCGACTCGATCAGTTCCGAGGCCAGCGAGCAGATTCGCTCAGCGACGTCGGCACCCCCACGGGAAGCCTCAGTAGGAATTGAGCCGCGCTCAACAACCGTATAGTTTTGTCCAACTTCGACAATGCCCCAACCGACTTTGGTTCCGCCGATATCAAGGGCGAGGAGCGTAGTCATGAAAGTTCTCCACTAAAGAACGAATGAAAATGGTAATCAGCGAGGCCAAGGCGGGCGCACGCTCGCGCGTACGCGAGAGGAGGACCACCTCGGCCTCGCTGATGATCAGGAGAGCAAGCCGGCTTCGCGCAGGACGGAAGCAACGTGCTCGACGTTGTCACCTTCGAGGGCAGCGACAGGACGCGGCATCTCGTTGGAATCAAAGACACCCAGAAGCTGCAGTGCGGTCTTGAAGGCACCAACGCCACCGCCGAAGCCCTGAACGCCCTTCACCAGAACGATGCGCATGAGGTCCGCAAGACGGTCCTGCTCAGCGCGCACGGCTTCCCAGTCACCGCGCTCGAAAGCCTGCCACTGACGGACGTAGCCATCGGGGTCAACATTGGCCAGGCCGGGGACCGAGCCATCTGCGCCCGACATGTAGGCACCATCGACAACCACTTCGTGGCCGGTCAGCAGCTGAAGCGGGTGACCAGCGGCCTCGTTCGCACGGGACAGCCAGCGGAAGCCCACATCGTCACCGGAAGAATCCTTCACGCCGTCAAGAACGCCTTCCTTACCCAAGCGAAGAACAAGATCGTTCTGCAGCTTCGTGTGGACGCAGACGGGAATGTCGTAGGCCCACAGCTCAAGATTGGTGTTCTCCTTGAGGATGCGGAAGTGCTTTTCGATCTCTGCCTGGCCGCCCAGTGCATAGAAGGGAGCGGTTGCAACGACGCCCAGAGCTCCACCGATTTCTTCAACTGCCTTGATGTTCTCAATGACACGCTCAGTTTCGGTATCGATCACACCGACCAGCAGCGGAACGCGACCGTCGACAATGCGAACAACCTCGCGCTGGATCTGCTGACGACGCTCGGAGGTCGAGAATGCAACCTCACCGGTCGAGCCGGAGACGAAGAGGCCGTTCAGGCCCGCACCAATCATGCGGTTGATGTGACGCTCCAGCGAGGCAACGTCCAGTTCGCCGTTCTTCAGCGGGATAGCCAACGGCGGGACAACGCCGCGAATCTGTGAACTCATTAGTTCTCTCCTCCGAGTGTTGGATGCAGCAGCGAGGGTGCAGCCCCCAGGAGCTTGCGGGTGTAGGGATCCTTCGGGGACGCCAGCAATTCTGCTGCCGGTCCCTCTTCAACGACCTTTCCGCCGTTCATCACAGCGATCCGGTCAGAAACGTAGCGAACAGTTTGAATATCGTGCGAGATGAAGACCATCGCCAGGCCCAGTTCACTCTTGAGGTCCGTGAGCAGGTTCAGGATCTGTGCTCGCACCGACACGTCCAGAGCACTGGTCGGCTCGTCAGCGATGATCGCATCGGGGCCTATGGACAGAGCTCGGGCGATTGCCACACGCTGACGCTGACCACCGGAGAGCTGACCCGGGAGCGCATCCAAGGCGCTCGAAGGCAGACCCACCAGAGAGATCAGTTCTTGCACGCGGTTGGCGCGCGAGGCCTCGTCACCAATACCGTGCACACGCAGCGGGTCAGCAAGCTGGTCAGCAACGTGCATACGCGGGTTCAGCGCGGTCGCCGGATCTTGGAAGACCACGGAAACAACGCGTCCGATACGCCTACGCGCATCCGCACCACGCTTGGTGACTTCCTCACCGTTGAAGAACACTTGGCCCTTCGTTGGCATTTGCAGGCCGCACATGACGTTCGCGGTCGTGGACTTGCCACAGCCGGATTCGCCGACGATACCCAGGGTCTGTCCGCGCTCGATGCGCATGTTAACGCCTCGAACCGCGTGCACCTTGTGGGGGCGGAACAGCGATCCGGTACGGGAGTTGAAGGTCACCTCAACGTCTTTGAGCTCGATGATCGGAGTTTCAGTACTCATCAGTTTTCCTCCTGACCTTCTTCAATGACGATGGTCTCGCTGGAGACGAGGACCTCTTCGCGAGGCGGCAGTGCCGCATACACGTGCTCGGGGCCAACCTCGGTGAGGACCGGGCGAATATCGAGGCCGTAGTCGGGGTGCGAGGAACGCGGGGCGAAGCGGTCGCCAATCGGGAAGTCCCGAGGCGAAGGCACGGTCCCGGGGACCTGGTGCAGACGTCCGGAGCCGGACTCGATGGAAAGGACTGCGCCCAGCAAGCCGCGAGTGTACTCGTGGGTCGGGTGAGTGAGCAGTTCCTGAGTGGGAGCTTGCTCGATGACCTGACCGGCGTACATGACGGTGATGTTGTGGGCAACCTCTGCGACAAGAGCTAGGTCGTGGGAGACGAAGATCATTGCGAAGCCGAGCTTCTCACGCAGCTCGTTGAGCAGGTCGA
>CALIEP010000158.1 GCA_938022345.1 uncultured Actinomyces sp. | reverse complement strand
GCAATAAATGGTTTGGTGAGGGGTCGGGGGGATGATCTTTCCGTTTTCGTCAATAAAGCCGTGGCGTTTATGCCACTGCCATTGTTGGTCCACTAGGTGTGGAATTGGAATCGGCAATAAAAAGACGATGCTGAGCATGAGGAAGAAAGGAATACTTCCAGCAAAAACCGATTGGATGGGCTGTGGCAGAGCGATCTTTATAGAAAACAGCAAGAGAGAACCTGAGATCATGCAAAGCATCCACAACGGAATGGCAATTTCGTTGACGCGCCGTGGTACATTCTCCTTGCTGTATGCCCGCCAAAACTGGGCCAATGGGGTGTCCGTATATGTCTCGATGTACCAGACGTACAGTCCCAAACAGCCAAAAGGAAAACCTAAAGCAGTAAAAAGAATGCTTGAATCCATAATTTTCCCTAAGAGGACAGCGCGTGACTGTTGAAAAATGTTGCGCTAAGGTTGCCGATGTTGCCTCCTAGCCACCCGCCTAGAACACCACCAACTATACTTCCTGCAACAATTCCGAGAGGACCTAGCGAGGCTCCGACTGCCGCCCCAAATTTTGCGCCTAGCACTGCGCCGCCCCAGCCGCCACCAGCACTTAACGCACCTTTGATGCCGGCACGTGCGATTTTTGTCCCTTCGCCCATTTCGGGATGGTGGTAGGTATCGGATTGATAGGACTCGTAAGCAGTAATTCCTCCGCCAAGGATCGCGATTGCACCACCTCCGATCTTGCCCCCTTTTTCGATAAGAGTGACAGACTTTGGGAGTGTACTAGTCGTCACGGCTACTTCTGCTGTTCCTGTAGCTCCAGAGCGGGGTAGGGGCTCAACTGGAGTTTCGATGGTGATTTTTGCGTGTCTACCACGTTGCGGCTTCCAATTCTCAAATTCTCCGCGCGCAAGAAAGCGTCCTAATTTTGACGAGTTTTCAAACTGCTCACCGGGTGAGAAGGAAGCGTGTTCAGCATACAAATAGATGCCATGTACAGTCTTCGCGCCCTCGGAGAGTAACCCTTGAAGATACTTTGGCATATTGAAGGCTGCGTTATGTCCCCTAGGGGGAATGAACTTATCTTTAAAACGTTTAACCAGATCCAGGAGTAATTGTTCGACGAAGCTTGTGTCGATTTTGGCAAGGTCAGTACTAAATTCGTAGTTTGCTCGCTCCATTGCAGTTTTTGCCCATGAGCATCGCTGAGCTAAAGAATCGAACAAAGACTGTAGAGATGCACGCTGGGAATCCTCTAGATGAATAAACGCGCTTTCTCCACATGTACTGACGGCTAGAGATGCCTTTTGTGCGTCAGCGGTTATTGATCGGAAGTCGTCGCGGATTTTTTTCATACTCCACGCGTAGGTAGATAGTGTGCACCGCAAGCTCTTAACAAGTGTTGCGATGTCTAACGCCGAGTTTTCGATACGACTTAAATCTCCTCGCGCCAGTGGAACGCACGCTGCTGCCTGACCATCCATGATACGTCTAGCGGTATAAGTGTCGTTCGCTGCGTTGGTAAGGTTATCAATCAAAGTTTGGAATAGGGTGTCGGCAGCAAACAATGCATCAACATTTGTTGTGAAATCCCATGAGATTGTATCAATCCCGTTGTAGCTTGATTGGGGAGTTCCGACGCAGCGAGGTTGAGGAAGGGTAATTACTGCAGATTCAGGTAACACGCCACGTGCCTCCACATCGCAACTGACACGGTGCATCGCTGCTTGTACAACAGACATTACGCCGAAGACTGAAAGCCTGCAAGCAGTTTCGAGTTTTAGATTTCTGCTTTTAAATATGTGTTGCATTAATAGCACAATGAAAAGTTGGTGGTGAGGTTTCGAGAACCTCACCACCCACTGAGCTTTTCCTGCGCTTGTTGTTACGCAGGATTAGAAGTGTTTACTCTTCGCCGGCGTGATCCGCTCCAGAAATCGCGTAGTTGAACAGCTGATAGCGGTCGATTGCCTGCTGAACAACCGAAGGATCAATCTGGCCGCGGTCAGCCAGGGCCTTCAGAACACGAACCGTCATAGACTCGGCATCGATGTGGAACCAACGGCGAGCCGCGCGACGAGTATCAGAGAAGCCAAAGCCATCAGCACCCAAGACGTAGTAGTCACCGGGCACCCACTGACGAATCTGGTCGGGCAGAAGGCGGTCAAAGTCAGAAGACGCCACGAAGGGGCCTTCAGTTCCCTGCAGCTGGCTGGAAACAAAGGGTGTGCGCTGAGGCTCGTTCGGGTGGAGGAAGTTGAACTCTTCCACGTCCAGTGCCTCGCGACGAAGCTCGGTCCACGAGGTGACCGACCAAACTGCCGCGTCGACACCCCAATCACGTGCAAGCAGCTCTCGTGCCTCGCGTGCCCACGGCACGCCGACGCCTGAGGCGAGCAGCTGAGCCTTGGGGC
>CALIEP010000157.1 GCA_938022345.1 uncultured Actinomyces sp. | reverse complement strand
CCAGAGTAGCTGTCCAATGCGCACGCCTCGATAGGGAGCTTCCTTCACGTCCTCGGCTGACCACACGTGAGCGGGAGGAACAATCGGGGTATTTTGATCCTCAATTGGAGCATCTGCGAAGGACGGTAGTGGTTTCGTTTCCTCGTCGCCGACCGGCAGGGGAGTGGTCTGGTCAAAGTTGTTTGCACTCATGACAATTCCTTTCAGTGCTGGTCGGCTGCAGGTGACTCAGAAGACGCGCTTGGTGAAGGCAACTGGCTCTGGCTGGGCGATGGAGAAGTTCCAGTGGAAGGAGTAACGCTGGGCATGGGAGAGGGAGTTGCAGAAGGCCACGGATCCCGATCGACAGACTTCCCGGTTTCTTCTACGTCCAGAGTGACAAGTTGGTTTGCATTGAGGAAAACAGTGATCCCCTGGCCTTCCTTCCAGCTGGGAGAGGTTAGAACTGTGGGGCTATTACTGTCAAAGCCCCGCCACTTTTGAACTCCACTGAGATCAAGATCGAAGGTAATGGGTTGCTTCTGAGCGACGATACGGATGGACTGACCGTCGCGAACGCGGATGTTTGCATAGGGAATCACCTGAGCGTTAACAGTGATGTCTTTGGTGAGGCCATCGGGCGCATGAGAGAGGTCAAGCTCTAGATTGATGACATTGGAGCCGTTGGAACTTCCAATTGTGTCCGAGCGCCAATCCGCATCGGTATTAATGTTTCCCGCCACGGATGTGTAGTGGAGTGGAGCGGTGGTGGCGTATGCCATGCCTCCCAGCATTGCTGGAACAGCCAAGAACATGCCCAGTACCGACAAGATGGTGAGCATGACTGAGGAACGATCGCGAAGAGCAGCGATCAGGTGTGCAATGCCGACAATGAGCAGGCAGGCGGCTGCGCCAGTCAAGGCGATCTGTACGCTTCGATCAACCTGAGCCGGGGTGCTGTATCCATTTCGGTAGAGAAGGAAGAACGTTCCTGCCAGAGCAAGGAAGACCAGCCCGTAGACGCATAAGACCAGAGCACGGGGGACGACTCGAGAGCGGAGCGCAGGCTGTATGGCGAAGGGTGCGAAACGCCTTCCTGCGCTTTGCGGAATTGCTTGTCCCGAGGCCTGGGGCTGAGAGTCACCGGGGGTGAAGGGAGTCTGGACCGGTGGAGTTTGTGTGGGAGGAGTTTGAACAGGGGGCTGCGAATCAGCCGTCTGCGCCGCTGAAGGTGGCGCAGGAGGGAAATCGTAGTAGTCCGAGTCCGAGGATGTCGGGCCTCCCTGTGTGCGCCAATCAGGAGTTGTATCTGGCATGGTTTCTTCTCCTTGAGGAGATGCAGGGGTAAAGGGGGATGACGGCGCCTGGGACGAGGGCTGCGTCGACGGTGTCGCGCTCCAGTACTGGCCCTGTGTGGGGCCCGTCTGCTTTGGCCGTGCAAGCAGGACTGCAATCACGACAATTGCGACGGGGAAGATCATAAAAAGAGGAATCCACACGAAAGCATGAAAGAAGCCGAGCGCGATTCCTGAAGTCCCACCGCCAAAGACCGCTAAGAGGATCGCTCCGATGATCGCAGCATCGAAATTGCCCTTGAGCATTTCGTCAACGTGGATACGGCCATCTGTGGCCTCGGGAAGGAAAACCCATGCTAAGGCGTAGAGGACGCAAACTACGGGGAAGAAGAGCGCGGCAATAACGACGGCAATCCTCAGGGAGTTGACGTCCCATCCATAGCGCTGTGCCAAGCCTTGGCACACGCCTCCGATGACGCGAGGCTCTCCACGGAAGAAGCCGGAGTAACGCAACGAGTTCATGAATCCTTTGTTCATGATTCCACTGTGCCCGTGTGGCTGTCGAAAAGATATGGGGGGATGCCCTGATCAATCCCCGATTCTTTCCCTAGCCTTGCACTTTAGGTCCCGATTCGTGTGAAGATACTGATGTGAGCAATGAGCAGCACGTGTGGCAGTCGGGCGAACAGAAGCCCCGTGGGTATCACTGGACCCCACCTCAGCTTCACGAACCCACACGTGTTCTGCATCGCTCCAGTGCGTCTTCAACCGATATGCCCCTGCCTTGGATTGGCGGGGTCTGTGCGGGAATTGCCTCGATGCTCGGGGTATCTGCCGGAATCATTCGCTTTGCATTTGTGGCGGCCCTACCGGCTTTCGCAGTTCCGCTTTTCGTGTATCTGTGGCTGTGGCTTACTCTTCCCGACGATCCCGGCACTTCCCAAAGTGCCCCCGAACGTCTACGTGTTCCGCTGGCCTCGGCGGAAGAAATTGTTCGGCGCGAGCATGACCAACGCAACCTGCGCATGCTTTTGGTCGGATTGGGTGCGGTGGGTCTTGCCCTTGCAATTGCCTACCTGCTTTTTACGGGGATAGCGGGACTGCGCGATATCGCCGCAGCGGTCCTCGTCCTTGGTGGGATCGCAGCAGTGTGGACGCAAAGTACTCGTGCGCATTCATGGAAAAACCCTCTCTTTATCCTCATTACTCTGGCTGGAATGGTCTTGGTTGCCAGCGGCTTGGTGCTGGCGTCATTTCGCGGGGAATCGCCGTGGGATATGGTTCGAGGCGCGATCTTGGGTGGGTCCCTGATCCTCTCTTTCGGGGTTGCGATCATCCCTCTATGGGTGAGAACTTCACAAGAGAACACAAGAGCGAAAGAGCGCGAGAAACGTGAAGCCGAGCGCGCTGACATGGCCGCACACCTGCATGATTCCGTCCTTCAGACACTCACCTTGATTCGCAATAACGCCGATAACCCAAGTTCGGTTCGCGCACTGGCTTTGGGGCAGGAACGTGAGTTGCGCTCGTGGTTGTACACGGGGCGTGAAGAAGCGGCAGATTCCCTTGCCGAGGCCCTGCGTGAAGCAATTTCCACGCTGGAGACAACCTTTGGCGTTGAGGTTGGCGTTGTGACGGTTTCCGATATGCGCCCAGGCCCCGGTGAACTGGCTATGGTCGCCGCTGCTTCCGAGGCCGTTTCCAACGCAATTCGCCACGCACGACCACCCGTGAGCG
This sequence comes from uncultured Actinomyces sp., assembly GCA_938022345.1. Classification (GTDB taxonomy): domain Bacteria; phylum Actinomycetota; class Actinomycetes; order Actinomycetales; family Actinomycetaceae; genus Pauljensenia. The sequence continues at coordinate 1,930 of CALIEP010000157.1, read as the reverse complement.
TCTACATGGAGGTCAGGCCGCAGTGCTCGGAGATCTTTGTGAAAGACTGCGGAGACGGCTTTGACATCTCTGCGATTCCCGAGGACCGTCACGGCGTGCGCAATTCGATTTTCGGCCGCATGGAACGAGCAGGCGGAACCGCTCAAATCCGCCATCTAGCCAGTGGAACCGAGGTCCATCTCTCTATGCCTGTAGATACACTTGAGTGACGATGCCCGCTGAAGGAGACAATTCCATGACAATTCGGATTCTGGTCATTGATGATCACGCCCTGGTGCGTGCGGGCGTGCGCGCTGAGCTTGAATCCAGCGGCGCCGATTTTGACATCGTCGGCGAGGCCAGCGACGTTGAGGGAGCTATTGCAGCCTGTCACGCGCTCACGCCGGATGTCGCTCTCCTGGACGTTCACCTTCCGGGAGGAAACGGTGGCGGCGGCGCTGAGGTTGCGGCCTCGTGCGGTGATGTTGAGGGGCTCCGTTTCCTTGCGCTCTCGGTGTCAGATTCCCCCGAAGATGTTGTTTCGGTTATTCGTGCGGGCGCTCGCGGATACGTCACCAAGTCGATCTCGACCCCTGATCTTGTCGAGGCCATCCAACGCGTTGCCGCAGGAGATGCTGCCTTCTCGCCGCGCTTGGCTGGTTTTGTTTTGGATGCTTTCGGAGGGGCGGGCGCCCCCATTGCCGCTCACGATGATGAATTGGATGTGCTGTCAGCTAGGGAGCAGGAAGTCATGCGTCTCATCGCGCGTGGATACCCCTACAAAGAAGTTGCCTCTGAGCTCTTTATTTCCATTAAAACCGTGGAAACACACGTGTCTGCCGTGCTGCGCAAGCTTCAGCTATCGAATCGAAATGAGCTCACGCATTGGGCCATGCAAAGACACATTATTTAGTCTTTCAGGTGCCTTGCGGTGAAGTTCACCCGCGTGCTGGGCGCTTCATGGACAAAGATGCGGGGTAGGGGCGATACCATGAGTAGTCCTTGCACCACGATGCCTTGGGAGTGGCGATCATGCACGCAATCGGTTTCGACCGCGATCAGTATCTAGCCCTTCAATCTGAACACATTGCGCAACGTCGCCAGCAGTTCGGTGGAACCCTGTACCTTGAGTTCGGCGGCAAGCTTGTTGACGACATGCACGCCTCTCGCGTTCTTCCCGGATTCACACCGGACAACAAGATTGTCATGCTCGCCGAGCTTGCTGACGAGGCCGAAATTGTCGTCGCCGTCAACGCCCAAGATTTCCAGCGCCGCAAGATGCGTGAAGACCTGGGAATCACCTACGAAGATGACGTCTTCCGTCACATCGATATGTTCCGCGAATACTGGCTGTACGTGGGCAATGTTGTCATCACGCGCTGGAGTGATTCCAATGACCAAGCACATGCCTTTAAGCGCAAGCTCGAAGCCCGCGGTATCAAGGTCGCGCGTCACTATCCCATCGAGGGCTACCCCAATAACATCGATCTGATCGTTTCTGACGAAGGCCTGGGACGCAACGAATATGTCCACACGACTCGTCCGCTGGTCATTGTTACCGCTCCCGGCCCCGGATCAGGCAAGCTTGCAACCTGCCTCTCCCAGCTCTACCACGATCACAAGCGCGGAATGACCTCGGGATACGCGAAGTTCGAGACCTTCCCGATCTGGAACCTCCCCCTGGATCACCCAGTGAATGTCGCCTACGAAGCAGCCACTGTTGACTTGGACGATGTCAACATGATTGACCACTTCCACTTGAAGGCTCATGGCGAAACGACGGTCAACTACAACCGCGATATCGAGGCCTTCCCGGTTTTGCGTCGCCTCCTGGAAAAGATCATGGGAACGTCCCCCTACCAGTCGCCCACCGACATGGGTGTCAATATGGCCGGTTTTTGCATCAGCGACGACGAGGCCTGCCGCGAAGCCTCCAAACAGGAAATCATTC
>CALIEP010000156.1 GCA_938022345.1 uncultured Actinomyces sp. | reverse complement strand
GTCGCTCTGTTTCGTCTATTGCTGCACGCATCGAGTCAGTGATGTTATCGGCATACATGTGCACTTCACCCGAAACATTACGCGCGGCTCGCCCAATGGTCTGAATGAGCGATCGGGTTGAGCGTAGGAAGCCTTCTTTATCGGCATCCAAAATTGACACCAGCGAAACTTCAGGCAGGTCCAATCCCTCACGAAGCAGGTTAATTCCTACCAAAACATCAAAGACTCCAAGGCGAAGTTCACGAAGTAACTCAACGCGCCTTAAGGTGTCGACATCAGAGTGCAAGTATTCGACCTTCACTCCCCTCTCGCCCAAGTAGGTTGTCAGATCTTCAGCCATCTTCTTGGTGAGAGTCGTGACCAAAACACGCTCGTCACGTTGGGTACGCTCACGAATCTGTTCGAGCAAGTCATCAACCTGCCCTTGAGTTGGTTTAACAATGACTTGAGGATCCACAAGGCCAGTCGGACGAATGATCTGCTCGACTACACCGTCAGAACGATCCAACTCATACTGCCCGGGTGTTGCTGAAAGATAGACAGTTTGACCAATGCGTTGCGTAAACTCATCCCATTTCAGTGGACGATTATCCATTGCCGAGGGGAGGCGGAAACCGTAATCAACCAGAGTGCGTTTTCGTGACATGTCGCCTTCAAACATCGCTCCAATTTGCGGAACCGTCACGTGGGATTCATCGATGACCAGAACAAAATCATCGGGGAAATAGTCGAGCAGCGTATTTGGAGGTGTGCCCGGGCCACGTCCATCAATATGACGCGAATAGTTCTCGACTCCGGCACAGGTGCCTATTTCCTTAAGCATTTCGAGGTCGTAGGTCGTTCGCATCCGAAGACGCTGAGCCTCAAGCAGTTTTCCCTGGGATTCAAACCACTCAAGGCGTTCTTCGAGTTCTTTCTCGATGGAAGCAATCGCACGTTTCATTCGTTCTTCGCCGGCAACGTAGTGCGATGCCGGGAAGAGGTAGACATGATCAACTTCCTCGATGACATTTCCCGTTACGGGATGGAGTACTGCCAAGGAATCAATTTCATCACCGAACATTTCAATCCGGATTGCCAGTTCCTCATACACCGGAATGATCTCAATCGTGTCCCCACGAACCCGAAAGGTTCCGCGGGTAAATCCAATGTCGTTTCGCGTGTACTGCATACCGATAAAGGCGCGCAGGAGATCGTCACGTTCAATGCACATCCCGCGGCTTAGCTCGATCATCCGCGCAACGTACTCTTCTGGTGTACCCAAGCCATAGATACATGAGACAGAGGAAACAACAACCGTATCTCGACGCGTTAAGAGCGAGTTTGTTGCACTGTGGCGCAGCCTCTCGACTTCATCGTTGATCGACGAGTCCTTCTCAATAAAGGTATCGGTTTGAGGAACGTAGGCTTCGGGCTGATAGTAGTCGTAATAAGACACGAAGTACTCAACAGCATTTTTGGGCAGCAGCTGACGAAATTCCGCTGCCAGCTGCGCTGCCAAAGTTTTATTGGGCTCAAGTACCAAGGCGGGGCGCTGAACTTCTTCGATCAGCCAAGCAGTCGTTGCGCTCTTACCGGTTCCTGTCGCACCGAGAAGAACAATGTCTTGTTCACCCGCGCGCAGGCGTTCTGCTAGCTCATGAATCGCCTTCGGTTGGTCACCGGATGGCGAGTATTCAGAAATAACCTCAAAGGGGTGTTCCGCACGAATGATAGGGCTTTGGCTCACCCTTTAACGCTACGTCATTTCACACACGAACGCGCCGTGAACGGATACCTCAGTAAGTGTCGGTAGCTCATTAACCTGAGCTCCCGCACCTCATGGGTAAACGTTCACAGCGCAAATCGCAGTGAATGGCTGAATACCAAGCGGATCTTGGCGATTACTCCTTCACGCGACGCTGTGAGGCAATCATCGCGACAGCGCCGACAGCAAGCGCTCCAGCGAGAAGTAACGACCAGAAGGAGCCACCTGTTTGAGCCAAAGCACGTACGATTGCGGGCTTTTGCTCGATTGTCTGTGCGGTGGATGCAACAGATGCAGCATCTCCAACAGTCAAAGTATTACCAATGCTCTCAGCTTCTGTGGAACGATCACGTACCTGGTCCTGTGGATCCTCAGAGATCTGCGATGAGGAATCACTTGGAGCAGAAGACTCCGCAGCGCTTGGGGAAGTCGAAACATCGTTACTCGGGGTCGAGACAGCATTGGTTGTCTCCGTTGCTACAGGGCTTGGCTCCATCTCAGTAGAGCGACGAACTCGCCTGCGGGAATTGGTATTTGAGTCGGAAGTTGGCTTGGGTGCCTCGGTTGTCACGGTCGGAACAACGGGCTGAGGCGCGACAACTGTTGGTTGTACTGTCGGTGCTACGGGTGCTTCGGAAGTGGCGCTAGGAACGACCGGTTTTGGTGTAGCAACAGGAGCTTTGGGCGTTGGGGCTACAGGAGTCTCAACTGTCGCGCTAGGAGTAACCGGAGAGGGAGCCTAAGTAG
>CALIEP010000155.1 GCA_938022345.1 uncultured Actinomyces sp. | reverse complement strand
TCCTTGGACAGTGGCTGCGAACCGCTCCATGCTCTGTATTCCTCTCACTTCTCATGCTGATTGCCGCCTGTGCGTCGCACCTGACTCGCGCGAGGTGGATGCACGATCTTGCTGCTCAAGGCGGACACGTTCAACCCCTTCACACCTTCACCACTGTTTTGTGGGCTCCTTCAACGGGCACCATGATCAACCTGATCCTCATGATGCTCATCGTTGGCGGATTACTTGAACGCTTCCTTGGCTCAAAAGTCTGGGCGCTCTCGGCCGTCGTTTCACTTCCACTATCACTCGCGGTATTGTGGGCCTGCGCTGCGCTAGCTCATAGCGCCTCGTTAAATTGGGCATTTCCCATGGTCAGCGGCCCGGTGAGCGGTTCCATCCTCATCTTGGCCTCCGCTTTAGGGACCGCCAGCGCGAAGATGAACCGCCTGTGGGCATGGCGCACGCGTATCGGTGTCCTTGTCATCCTCCTTGCGCTTTTCGCCTTTAGCAGTAGTGCAGGCTCGCTGGCCCTACTTTTCGCTTTCGTTTCCGGCTGCTTGGTCGGTGGCTTCGCGATTGGCTGGTCGACAAGAAATCGTTCAATGCTGGGCATCGGCGATCCCGTTCGCCACGTGATCCCCCTGGTCATCACCGCCTACACTCTCGGTGCGGTCAATGCCATCTGGACTTTTACAAGCCATGGACTCTTGGCCTTCGATCGTGCGGCTTTTTCTCCCGAGCTTGCCGAGCAGCAGTACATGTGGGCCCTGTGCCAGCAAAATGAGGCACCAATGAGGTGTTTGAAGGAGGTCTACGGCAACTCCCTGATGCTCTACGCCCCTGTCGTTCTTGCCTCGATTCCTTTCCTCGTGCAGTTGGTCCTCGCCTTTGGTCTCTTCCGAGGCCGCCGTGGAGCTTGGGTGGGAACGCTGGTCCTTCAAGGCGCGCTGAGTGTCATCGGCGTTGCTCAGACAATCCTCTTCTTGGCGTCGATTTCGGGTAGTGCTGAGGAAATCCCAGAGGGCTATTTCGCCGTCAACATTCCCACAATGAAACTCTTGGTTGGTGTGGCCTTCCCGTTGACAGCAATGCTGCTCACCGCGTGGAATGCCTCTGCCTTCCAAGTTCGCGCGCCAAAGTCTCGCTGGAAGCGCGCGGGGATCATCTCCCTTGTTTCTTTCCTTGCCGGAG
>CALIEP010000154.1 GCA_938022345.1 uncultured Actinomyces sp. | reverse complement strand
ATTCCTTCACGGTCACCCCGGGAATCAAGCTCATGAGTTCTACCGCGGGCATACCTAAACCTTGCGATTTGAGCTGGCAGGGTGCGTGGTAGGGAATGGTCACGTCGATGCGTTCCATATTCATGTCGAGCTCGCCGCGATCGTAGAGGTCGATGAGGAACTAGCAAATGTCCCATGTGCGTGAGGCGACATCTTCGAGTTCAGGGGTATCCATTTCCAAGATGTCGTGAGCCTCATGGCGAAGCATTCCACCACACGAACCAGAAGAGGAGATAATCGGTGCGTCCCGATTCGCCTTGCGCAGGTCATGTGTCAGACGCGAGACATACTTACGCGATTAGTCGTAAAGACCGTTTGACTGCAGAGACAAGCCACAGCATCCATGCGGTGGAACAAGGACTTCGTAGCCCAAGTGCTCAAGTACCAGCACGGAGTGGATTGAGGGCTCGACCTCAAAGTATTGTCCTGCGCAACCGTGGAAGAAGATCACTTGTCCCTTCGTACCGGAGTTGGGAAGCGGAGTGTGCTTCTTGAACCAGCTTTCGAAGGTGCGACCATAGGCGCGAGGCATGGGGGCATTGCGGTGAACGCCAATGATCTTTTCCATAGCAACGCGAATCGGCTTAACATCCAGCTCCCAGTTGGCGATGGGCGCGAAGGGGGTCATGACGCTGCCAATCAGGCCCGTGCGTCCAATGAGCTGATCGCGAAGCGGGATTCCCTGCTTCTTCTTCATGTCGGTTCGCGCGTGGTGAATCATTTCGGTGACCTTCACGCCCTGAGGACACACCAAAGAGCATGTTCCACACGAGGAGCAGTAGTCGATCGAGTGATCAACGAACTGGCCTTCTTGGCGGTAGCGTTCTGCTTGCGGACCAGAGTATTTCGGGCCAGCGAAAAGATCGGTCACGCGCATGACGGGGCATTGCGTTTCACAGATCGTGCACTTCACGCAGGCGTCAAGGGAAGCACGAAGACCGAAGTCATCACCCTCGAGCCCCAAAACATCGGCTTCTTCGATGCCGGGGACAATTTCCAGACTCATTGAAGAACCTCCACAATCGAATCGGCTGCGCGCAGCGCACTTGCCAGAGCGATACCATCGCCCGACTTTTCCTTCCAGCGCGTTGAACCAGCAAGATTCCCCCCAGCCGCATAAACGTTGGAGTAGAC
>CALIEP010000153.1 GCA_938022345.1 uncultured Actinomyces sp. | reverse complement strand
GAAGAAAGGTTCTTTTGTCTTTACTTGTGGAACGGCCTGTTGCATATTGGCCAATACTTCTGCGGCTTCTTCGTTCCCCCATAGATCTTTCATGACTGTTAAAGATTCTTTTTCTTTACCGCGTTGATGTAGCCACCGCGGGCTCTCGGGAATGAAATAGCAAACTGCGAGGAAAATGAACGATGGAATTGCTTGAATTCCGAGCATCCAACGCCAGCCTACTTCGATAGGCATCATCTTAACTATGACGTAGTTAGATAGATACGAAACTACTATTCCGATAACTATGTTGAGTTGCACGGTAGCTACTAGTTTTCCGCGGCGGGCGGCTGGAGATATTTCTGCAGTATATAGTGGCGCTATTACGGAAGATGCACCTACTGCTATGCCGCCTAGCATACGAAATGCTAAGAAAAATGCCCAGCTGTTGGCGATAGCTACGCATATGGAGGTCAATAGGTAGAGGGAGGCCACTCCTTTGAGAACTGGCCGGCGTCCCCACCGATCGGCGGCGATACCGCCGAATAAAGCGCCAATAATAGTGCCGATCAGCGCGCAAGATACGGTAAAACCGAGTTGCCCAGCGCTGAGATCCCATTTATCTTGCAGGGCGGCTGTGGTTCCCGAAATTACTGCCGTATCTAAACCAAAAAGGAAGCCACCCAGTGATGCAGCAGTGGCGGAAAATGTTACTAGATGTTTTTTCATAATTTCCTGCTCGTCTTTGAAAACAATGATCTGGCAGCTGTATTGATAGAGATGCTAGGAGATGCGATCTTTGCATCCAGAGCAACTCTACTATTTGGGCTGGTATCTAAATGTTAAGAAACGTATCGCGCACAAGATAGGGGCTGGAGAAAAGTTTTGCGCAAATTTCTCAAGGAGATTTTCTCCGTGCTCTGCCGGCTAATAAATGAAATTTTAGGGTTACCGGACAATTTGTGTGTCTATTGGTGGCGTGTTGTGTTGTTTTAGGGTTTGTATTTGCCTGCCCAGCCTTTTCTGATTGATAGTCCGTCTTCCCATGGGGCTTGTTGGTTGAGGTGTTTTGGTGGTGGGTTTGTGTGGCGTGTGGTGGGTGGGATGAGTTGTAGGTGTGGTTTTCCTGCTTGTTGCCAGCGTTTGAGGATGTGTCTTGGGGTGAAGGGCTTTTCGGTTTGAGTGTTGAAGTGTCCCAGGTTTTCTTCCGTTTGAGTGGATGGGAAGTTCTGGATTATGCCGAAGAAATTTGATCAGGAAGCGAGGGGCCGGGTTGTAGGGTTGGTGGAGGATCGGTTCCTTGCCGGGGGAGTCTCGATTAGTACGGCGTGCCAAATCGTTGCTCCGAAACTGGGAGTCTCGTGGCATACTGCCCGGCAATGGTTACAGCAAGCACGCAAAACCGGCCAGGTTAGGCGAGCTGAGGAAGACCTGGTTGCTGAGAACGCTCGGGTACGCCGGGAGAACCAAGAACTACGCGATACGAACGAGTTATTGAAAGCCGCATCAGCTTTTTCGCGTCCGAACTCGACCCTCAACGTCGGAAATGATCGGGTTTATCGATAAATATCGTGATCGTTTCTCGGTTGAGTTCATCTGTGCGACGTTAAACCTGCAGCGCCAGGGAGGTTTCATTACCTCCCGCGGCTAGCGCAACGTTAAATACGGCACGCCGAGCGCTAGGAGCATCCGGGACCGTGACCTCGTGGCCAAGGTCTGCCAGATACACGCCGCAAACTATGGTGTGTATGGGGTTTGGAAAATCTGGCACGCACTTACCCGCTGCGGCCTTCAGATCGGCCGCGAGCAGACCGCTAGGCTTATGTGCCTGGGCGGAGTATCCGGGAAGGGGGAGGGGTGTTCCCCGCTCCCGACACGCAAAGCGAGGCGGGAAGATACCAGAGCGGATTTGGTTCATCGCGATTTTCGTGCCCCTGGGCTGAATCGGTTGTGGGTTGCGGATATTACTTATGTTCGCACTCGAGCAGGCTTCGTGTATGCAGCGTTTGTGACAGACGTGTTCAGCCGTAAGATCGTGGGCTGGGTGCTGTCTGATTCCATGCGCACTGAAGCATTACCGCTACAGGCGTTGAACCAGGCCGTCACCAGCGCGAAGGAGACCAATGGGCTGGTTCACCACAGCGATCATGGGAGTCAGTATGTCTCGATTGTGTATAACGATAGGCTCACTGATGCGGATCACTGCCTCGACCGGGAGCGTTGAGGATTCTTACGACAATGCGTTGGTCGAGAACGTCAACGGCTCGTATAAGAACGAGTTGATCAATAACCATCGATGGAAAGACGTTCTTGAGGTTGAAATCGCTACCTTCGAGTGGGTGAACTGGTGGAACCAGGCCCGGCTCCACCAAGTCCTTGACTACCGCACCCCGGTCGAGGTCGAGGTCGAGAACGAGTACTGGCACACCAGCGACGTATCAGAGAAAATAAAAACTAGGGCAAACGCCTAGGAAGCAAACCCAGGACACTTCAAACTATGGGACAACACCATCGACCACAACCCGGCATGTCAAGACGGATCCCTACACATCCGCAAAGGCTGGGCAGGACACTAAACCACCCCAACACGCCCGGCAAAAGACGCACATTTTGGGTATTAGCCCAAATTTCACTTTTGGTTGTCGTTGTGGTTCGTGTCTTGGTAGGATGAGGGTGTGAGGGAGCGAGAGATTTACCCGAGTGCACCTATCGTCCTGATGGCGATCGAGGTGCGATACCCGCCGTGCGAACCGCTCGACCGCAAGCAGATCGCGGAAGCATCCGCGCGAATCAAGCACTTGCTGCCACTACCGAGCGAGATGAGTGAGGTTTCCTTCACCGTACAGGCAGGGCCGGACGGCCCACCGACACAGCAGCAGGCCATCAACAACTTCCCGCGGTGGACGAGTCGCGACAAACGGACGGCACTCTCCATCCAGCCAGCCAGCCTGGTTATCGAGACCACTGACTATGGTAGTTTCGACAGGATGCGTGCGTTGCTCGACATCGCGCTTCAGGCCCGCTTGGCCATTGCAACCCCGACCGGAGTTGAGCGGATCGGGCTCCGGTACATCGACGAGATCAGGGTTCCCGCTGAGAACGGTGGCAGCGCGCCCGTCTGGAATCAGTGGGTGGATGCCTCGCTACTTGGTCCTGCTCATATTGGGGCGGACTTGGGGATTGCGCCGGCTGTGAACGAAGGCGTGTTCGTCTTCTCCGGCAGCAGCGATCATGCGGTGGTGTTGAGGTACGGCGCGCAGAGCGGCTACGCGGTGCAATCGACTCCCGACCTACGCCGTCCGTTGCCACCTCCGGGGCCACTGTTCAAGTTGGACATCGACAGTTTTTGGCAAGCTGCCGACGAGGTGCCCGAGTTCGACGTAGAGCTCATCCTGTGTCAGGCAGACACACTGCATGAACCAGTGCGTGGGGTATTTGAGAGTGTGATCACGGATCGGCTACGAGAGGAAGTGTTGCGGAATGGCTGACACCGTGGTGCGTAACGCTGCGGTTGAGTCGGCGCTGGGATCGCGCGCTACTGCGGGTGACTCCACGTTTACTCGGAACCTGACGGAGACGAGACTTACGCCTCCCCGCCTGACGACGGAAGTTGGCGGAATCCGAAGCGTAGCCCGTGCGCTTCACGACGACGTAGATAACCTCCACAAGCGCACCCACGAGGATGAGTGGCGTACGGCGGCAGCTGAGCGCGGTAAGGCCAGCGTGACGTCAATGCTCACGGAGCTTGCTGATCTCGGGTTCGCTTGGCGCGACATTGCACGGATGATCGGCGTGAGTGTGCCGGCCGTGCAGAAATGGCGAAAGGGAGCAAAGGCCTCGGGTGACAGCCGCATTCGGATTGCAAGCCTCCTTGCGGCCTGCGACTTGGTCACGAACCACTACATGGTTGACGAGATCGCCTCCTGGTTCGAGATGCCGCTCTCCTCGTCTGCCCCCGTCACACCGATCATGCTCTATGCGGCCCATCGTGCGGATCACGTCTTCGAATTTGCGAGCGGTCACGTAGATCCCGAAGCA
>CALIEP010000152.1 GCA_938022345.1 uncultured Actinomyces sp. | reverse complement strand
AATACGGCGAATCACCAACAATTTCGTCTCTGAAACTCAAAATCCCCGGCTCAACCTCACGCTGAAATACCTCAGTCGACTGACGCTTACGCAACAACTCACTGCCATCGGTCTCTGGGAAAAAAGGCGCATTCAGATCCCCGCCCGAAACTTCGGGAAGAGTTGAACTCACATATCCGGCAACATCCCGAGAATCATTAGGAATCAACACCCGCGGATCAGACACAGAACCATCAGAAGGACGCCCGCCACTCTCATAATGAAAATTCGTGACCTGGTCTTGGTAGAGAGAACTCACATAAACCGCACCGCCATTGTCATAGTCGCGCCATACAAAGCTGTACGAACCATCTTTGTAAATCCGATCCTTAGCGAGAACATAACCATACGGTTCCACATGTTCACGCATGACCTCGTAGACTGCGTCCGCAGATGGCTTCCCTCCATCAGTTTCCTGGCTTATCAAATTCCAAGATTTCTCGTCTAACAGAACCCAGGAAGATACCCAGCTACCCTCCGAAAGCGGACGCGCCCCACCGGTATCTTCAAACAGTGCCTGCCGGGCAGAGAGAATATGTGGTTCCACATCACGCTGAAACGCCTCAATCGACACACGCTTCTCCAAAGGAAGGTGCCCATCGATCGGCTCTGAATGATTGGCATGCAACGCCTCATTAAACGAATACCAAAAAAGACCGACAAAAGCACACACCAGCACCACAACAAGACGCCAAAAAAACTTCATGCGCCGTCCCCGTACTCTATGCGTGGACTGCGAATCAGACACCACCACCACACCTCCTCGTCATAATCAAACAGGCACCGCCTTGCCACTCAATCATCATGACGATCTACTGATTGAGCTGTTCCGCGCGTTGAACCAAATCAGGACGCGCATTGACCGCCGCCGCATACGCACGCTGCGTATCCCCAGGCATCCCAACTCCACCAAAAGCGGCCGAGCTTAAGCGACGAATCGTCCGCTGCTGCTCCTCTTCAAGGTCAAGTAAGTCCTTCCCCGTCTTCCTGTACAAATCACCCAACTCTTCTATTGCACTAATCGAGCGGCGCCTGCGCAGGTTGACTCGTTCCTCAACTGAACGTGCGCAGGAAAGATGAGCAATCCCCGGTAGGTTCTGTTCAATTAACGATGAGAAAAACACTTCGGTTTTCCCCACTCCCTCGCGCAAATCACCCAAACTACGAGCAAGGGCTTCATAGGCCCCCTCGCGGAAAGAAATATCAGTCATCTCAGTGGCCCGCCTTATCCAAGGGATCTGGTAGGTCGCGGTGGTCGTTGGGAATCAACACCGTTGGGTCAGGAACAG
>CALIEP010000151.1 GCA_938022345.1 uncultured Actinomyces sp. | reverse complement strand
TTTAGCTGGTCTTTCCAAGCCAATCGGCGTCAGACTCAGCCGATTCACGGTGGTATTGGTCACCGCTCATGCGAAGAGGTCGAAGAAAGCGCGACAAGCTCTCCGCCTCGGCACAGCCAAAGAGGTGCGAGAAGTGCATCAATATCGTCGGGACAAGCAGAGTATCCGACAAGATCAGCACTTCCTCCAACGAGTCCTCCGTCAACCCCCAGGTAGCGGCGCGTTTCCAAAGTTGCCCTTTGAAGAATTTCGCGAGGCCTCAATCCAAGTTCACCCCAGGCACGCAGTTCCGCAAGGATACTTCCGGGTTGTTGGTAGCCGCCCGTATCACTTGCAGGCAAGACCGTAATTCCAGAGTCGAAGAGCTCTTGAGCTTGCTCGTATCTGCGTTGCCACAGCGTATTCATAGTCGCTGAATATCGGGGATATTTACGTGCCGCCTGCTCAGAAAATTCCTTGAACAATTCGCGCTGAAGCATGGTGACAGACACTGCGATCCCACTTTTTTTCGCCTCGCAGATCTGATCTTTATCCATACCACTGGCATGTTCGATATCATCAACGCCTGCTTCAATGAGGTCATCAATGACGCGCGAAGAAAAGGCATGGACCGCCACACGGCCTCCGGCCTCGTGGACCCCGGCGACAGCCTCGATAAGGATTTCACGCGGCCACAGGGGCTCGAGATCAGCCTCTACTCCCCCGCTGCGGTCAATCCAGTCACCAACGATCTTCACCCACCCATCGCCGCGCGCACACTCTTCACGCGCGATATCTGGCAGCTCACGAACATCGCTGATCTCACGCGCAAGACCCCGGATATACCTCATTGGCCGAGCGATATGACGACCACACCGGATAAGAGTCGGATATCGGGGCTCATCATTTACCCACGAAGTGTCAACTGGAGAGCCACAATCTCGCAGAAGAGTCACCCCGGCGCGAAGCATGGCATCAAGTTGCTCGCGTTGTTGAGCGCGCTCAAGAGACGTCGCAGCTGCACCGACACCGATGTGACAGTGCACATCTGCAAAAGCGGGTGCAGCCCACCCACTCAGAACTTGCGAATAGGCAGGAATCTAATCGACGGGCGAGATTACTGGAGTTAATTTCCACTGACCACTGACCCATCCTGAATCAGTAAAAAGGTGCCCGTCGAAATACATCAGCCTCGGCCGAGCATGCGTCGGATATCTTCGGGCAGATCATCCAAGGTCGGGCGCGGCGCGTTGGGTGCCTGCGCGGGTGTTTCAGTCACGCCGAATGCTGATCCCGCCGGAGCTGAGGGACGCTGTTCAGGAGGAAGCATCGCCTCTAATTCCTGCTGACGACGCTTTGCAGGGTTACCACTTCGCGCCTTCTTTGCAACGCGTGCGCGCTGGGCACGATCCTTACGCGCCTGCGCCTTTTGCTTGGCCTTACCACCGCTGCCGGGCATCGAACCAAATCCGGGCATTCCTCCCGGGCCCATCTGTCCCATCTGCCCCATCATGGTCTTTGCGGCTTCAAAACGCTTGACTAGGTTATTGACCTCAGCAACTGTCACGCCTGAGCCACGGGCGATGCGCGAGCGACGAGAGCCATTGAGAATCGAGACATCGGCCCGCTCGGCGGGAGTCATTGAACGGACGATCGCTTCAACGCGATTAACCTCGCGTTCATCGAAATTCTCAAGCTGATCACGCATCTGAGCCATTCCGGGGATCATCCCCAGAACCTTCTTCATTGACCCAAGCTTGCGGACCTGCTGAAGCTGGCTGAGGAAGTCATCAAGCGTAAGTTCACCGGACATGGCCTTCTTGGCCATCTTCTCAGCTTCTTCAGCATCCAAGCGCTTTTCAGCTTGCTCGATGAGCGTCATGATATCGCCCATATCGAGGATTCGAGACGCCATGCGGTCGGCATGGAAACGCTCGAAGTCGTCCAAACCTTCGCCCGTCGAGGCGAAGAGGATGGGAGCTCCCGTTACGCCGCGCACGGAAAGGGCGGCACCGCCTCGGGAATCGCCATCAAGCTTGGAGAGCACAACACCGGTGAAGCCAACACCGTCACGGAATGCGGTCGCGGTATTGACCGCATCCTGACCGATCATGGCGTCAAGGACAAACATCACTTCGTGCGGATTGACGGCCTGGCGAATAGCGATCGCCTGATCCATCATCTCTTGATCGACACCCAAACGGCCCGCGGTATCAACAATCACAACATCGATGCCGTGAGTGATCGCATAATCCAAACCGGAACGTGCCACTTGAACCGGATCACCAACACCGTTACCCGGTTCGGGTGCCCACACCTGAACGCCCGCGCGCTCACCGACAATTTGAAGCTGACCGACAGCATTGGGACGCTGAAGGTCAGAAGCGACAAGCAGGACGCTCTTTCCCTCTTCACGCAGCCACTTACCAAGTTTTCCGGCCAAAGTCGTCTTACCTGCACCCTGCAGACCTGCTAGCATGAAAACTGTCGGGCCTCGCTGGGCAAAATGCAGCTCTCGGGTTTC
>CALIEP010000150.1 GCA_938022345.1 uncultured Actinomyces sp. | reverse complement strand
GAGCGAATCGCAAGCAGTTTCCTCATCGGCCACGTCTTCACTAGGAACCTCAGGCACAAGTTCCACGGGCGCTACTTCCCCAGCTGCGGCCTCGTGATGGCGATGCTCGCGAACCAGAGCTTTCCCAGCGCCCACAAGCTCACGCGCCCACGCCACGCTCACCGGGTGCGAAACCGCCACGGTCAGCACGATCCCAAGCGCCACCTCGGCAAAAAGGCACAGCGCGGAAAGGGACATGCGGGGCCCAAGGAAAGCCAGGCGACCATTTCCCAAAACCACGGCCGAGCCCAAGGAAGTCACCAAGTAAACGGCTGCGACCACCACAGCTGCGATTCCGCCCTGGTACAGATCATCAAGAAGCGATTCAGTGCCCTTGCGCAGGCGGAGGTACACGCCAAGCGCGACGCCAAACACGATCAGCGCAAGGACCACCCAATTGCCGGGGGCGCTTGCAGGGGTTGCACCGAAAAGCGGAATTGCCGGGATCGGTCCAACGGGAGCAGAAGTCGGCGAATGCAAAGCGTCGCTTCCAAGATAAAAACCAGGACCGGAAAGCCAGGACAGTGCCCAAACAATCGCGTTGGGAATGAAGAACAGCTGCGCTAAAACGATCATGATCGAATCAACTGCCGAGGTCGATAGCAGAAGCTGATCAATCCCACGGATCTGCGACCAAGAGACGATCACCGAAAGCAGCAGGAAAAGTCCGCCATAAACCGCCAGAGCCCACGATGCGCGCCAGCCCGTGCGCACTCCGACGCTGACCCACCTCGGTAGTTCAAAGCGGAGCTCAAGATTCTTTGGCGCACGCGCGACTTCCCAGGCTGCCGCAATCAAGGGGATCATGATGGCCAGGGGAAGCGCACCCCACACACTCACGTGCGTACCAATTCCGCCGGCCAAAAGCAGCGCGGTCACGGTGAACCCGGGGATTGCCATCCATTGCGACGCAGGGGAAAAACGCCGTCCTTGCAGAAGGAGCAGCTTGGTCAGGCCAATCAAGAGCAGCACAAACAGCAGGGGCACTGCGCGATAGGAGACGTCGCCCGAGACCACTCGCGCTCCAAGGGAAGCGCCCCACAGGTCAGAGGCAAAGTGGAAGGCGTCCTCCCAGGTGGTGGACACCATCCACTGGTTAGAGGACACCGCGGCGTAGGCGATCAGGGTCGGGACAACGACCAGCGCCCAACCCAGCAGAGCCGCCTCAATCCCGGACAGCATCGAGCGCGCCCATCCCTGTGGAAGGGCAACGCGGATAGTCGGGCGGGCGGAAACTGTTGTAACCGTCGTACGCGCGGTGGGATCCTCACTCATCGAGCAGCCAGCGCCTCACGTGCCAAAATCGCGGTCTGCGAAGGGGTGCGACCGACCTTCACGCCAACCGCTTCCAGTGCCTTCGCCTTTGCCGAGGCCGTGCCGGAGCTTCCCGACACGATCGCGCCCGCGTGGCCCATGGTCTTGCCCTCGGGGGCCGTGAAGCCCGCGATGTAGGCGACG
>CALIEP010000149.1 GCA_938022345.1 uncultured Actinomyces sp. | reverse complement strand
GGGTTTTTCGGGCGCACCGTGTTGGCGCCCGCAAAACCGGGAGACCTCACTACTTGTTCATTGAGGTCTGGATGTTGTTAACCATGGTCTCCCACGAGGAGGCGGGATCAGCGCCATTCACAATGGCAACCTCAGTCTTGCCCCAGTAATCCCAGACGGAACCCATTGCGGGGATAGCCGGCATGGGGAGGCCATTTCCTGCGATGGAAGCAAACTGCTTGAGGTTTTCGTCGGTGAGCGAGTCAGCAACTTCGGTCATTGCCGGAACACGTCCACCCAGCTGCTGAAGCTTGGACTGTGCTTCCTTGGTCTCCAGGTACTGGAAGAACTTGTTGACCAAGACCTGGTTCTGGGTCTTGGAGCTCTGGTAGAACATCTGAACGCCAACGAAGGGCTTGGCTTCCTTGCCACCTGCGGAAGGAATCGGGAGGACGGAGACGTCGAGTCCGGCTTCCTTAGCAGCGGTGACGTTCCAGGGGCCGGTCACCATGTAAGCCGCGTTGCCCTTGAGGAAAGCATCCTTGGCAATGTCGGAGGTGATGTTCGGGTTCAGGGTCTTTGCTGCACCCTGTTCCTTCAGCCACTGAGTGAACTCGGATGCGCCGGCTCCACCCAGGGTCAGATCAGAGGTGTAGGAGCCGTCAGCGGACTGCTTGAAGACCTAGTTGCCGAAGGAGGTCTCAAAAGCGTAGAGGTGGTAGGGGTCACCGTCGGTGCTCATCTGAACAACGAAGGGGTACTGCGAACCGGCCTTCTTACCCGAAGCGACCATTTCATCGAAGGTCTTCGGGGAATCGGAAGTGAGCTTGTTGTTACGAACCAGCGCAACAGACTCAACGGCGTAGGGAACGCCGTAGGTCTTGCCGTCGTAGGTCACGCCCTGGATTGCTGCCTCAGAGAACTTCGACTTTGCATCGCCCAAGTCAACGGGGGAAACAACGCCGTTCTTCACCATCTGGCCGAGCTTGTCGTGGGCCATAACGATGATGTCGGGGCCGTTTCCGGTCGGAACCTGGCTGATGAACTCCTGATCCATGTCGGTCTCAGACTTCTGAACAACCTGAACGTCCACCTTGGTGGCTGCAGTGAAGTCCTTGGCCAGCTCCTGAATCTGCGAGTAACGGGTGTCATCGGCCCACACCGTCAGCGAACCGACGGAAGAAGAAGCGCTTGCGGATGCCGACTGGCTGCCCGAAGAGTTCGAGCCTCCATTCGAGCACGCTGCAAGCGTTGCTGTAACTGCCAAAACTCCGCATACTGCTATGCCTCGTCGCATGTCAACTCCTGATCAATTGAGTATTGCTCGTACACAGTTGTACTTTGCACTTAAGAACACTGTAGACGCAGAAAATGATTTTCAGCAAGCGGTTTCAGGATTGTTAGAAAAATGATATCTTTGGGGCAGCTCCCATCTATCGCGCATGCCCATTCTGAAAGGCCCTTCGATGTCGAAGAACCGCACCCGCATGGCGGACATCGCCTCACATGCAGGTGTCTCCATTGCCACAGTTTCTCGCGTATTTAACGGAGTCGGGCAGGTCTCTGACGACACTCGATATCGAGTTCTCACCGCAATCGACGAACTCGGCTACGAACGCCCCAACATGCTGGCCGACGACAATCGCCTCATCATCGGAGTGATTGTCCCAGAGCTAACAAACCCCATCTTTGCCACTTTTGCCCATATCCTTCATTCCGAGGTCGATAGGGCGGGTGGCCAAGCCTTCATCGCCTCGCAAACTCCGGGCACCACCAGCGAAGAGGAACACACTCAAGCTTTTCTCGCGCGAGGAGTTTCTGGATTAATCTTCGTCTCCGGTCGACACGCAGACCTTCAAGCTGACTTAAGTCGCTATGCGAATCTTTCACAAATCCACATGCCCTTCGTCACCATTAATGGCGCACGACAGGAAGTCCAAGCACCCGATTTTTCAACTGAAGACGCTCTTGGAATCCGCGTATCTATCCAACATCTCAAAGAACTGGGTCACCGCAAGATTGCCATGCTGGGTGGGCGCCATCACGTCGTCCCCGCGCGACGCAAGGCCAAGGCTTTCCGCCAAGTGATGGCTCAAGAATTCGGAATCACCACACCCACGATCATCGAGACCTTCTACACCTACGAGGCCGCGGCCTCGGCAACTCATGCGCTGATCGACGCCGGAATCACAGCCATCATCGCCGGCTCAGACGTCCAGGCAATGGGAGCAATCAGGACGATCCGATCTCGAGGTCTCAGTGTTCCCGAAGACATCTCGGTGATCGGCTTTGACGACTCTTTCCTTATACCCCACCTCTCCCCCGCACTGACGACGGTTCGACAACCCGTGCAGGCAATTTCACATTCGGCAGTGTCTTCACTCTTCGATGCCATTCACTCACAAAAACCGCAGCAACATCAGGATTTTGCGTTTACTCCCGACCTTGTTGTACGCGGGTCCACAGGACGAGTTCGCTTTTGACAATCATTATCAACTTCTCTGATAATGATTATCATGAGTTTTTCGCGTTCACACACCGTATTTGCCATTACAGCCGCTGCAGCGCTTGCATTAAGCGCATGTTCCTCTTCGGCCTCATCATCTTCAAGCGCCTCCAGCTCCCAAGCTTCTGCTTCTCCGATGAAGGTTATGGCCAGCTTCTACCCGCTCCAGTACCTCACCCAGAAGATCGGCGGCGATCTGGTTGACGTCGAATCCCTCACTCCTCCGGGAGCAGAGCCTCACGACCTCGAGCTGTCGAACCAAAAAGTTCAGCAGCTCTCTCAGGCTGGAGCCGTCGTTTACCTCAAGGGCTTCCAATCTGCCGTTGACAAGGCCGTTGAGCTGAACGCCCCCAAGACCGTCATCGATGTCTCCGGCAGCGTTGATCTGGTTGACGCCGAAAAGCATGAAAGCGAATTGGATGTCGCTGACGACGGTGAAAAGACCGAAGAAGCTCACGAACATGAGCACGAGCACGGCTCAACTGACCCGCACTTCTGGCTAGATCCCACGCGCATGGCCAGCGCGGCAACCCAGATCGGGGACGCTCTTGCCAAGGCCGATCCCGCCAACGCAGAGACCTACAAGAAGAACGCTGCATCCACGAAGTCTCAGATGGAAGCACTGAGCAAGAAGCTCGTTGACGGCACCGCAAAGTGCAAGCACAAGGAATTCGTCACCTCTCACGAGGCCTTCGGATACCTTGCAGACCGTACCGGCCTCACCCAGTTGGGGCTGTCCGGCCTCGATCCCGACTCCACGCCTTCCCCCGCTCGTCTCAAGCAGATTTCGGACGCAGTCAAGGCCAAGGGAATTACAACGATCTTCACCGAAGAGCTCCTCAGCCCCAAGGTTGCTGAAACCCTGGCCAAGGACCTGGGAATCACCACTGCAGTTCTCGATCCCATCGAGTCTCAGGCTGATGACTCAAAGGACTACGAAGCAGTCATGAATGAGAACCTTAAAGCACTGCAGAAGGCTCTCAGCTGCGAGTAGGCACTTCACCACAAGTCAACTGATATCTCCGCGTTGGGGCGGCATGATTCCACAGTGAACCATGCCGCCCAAACGACTACACTCGACACTAATGGGAACGACATTCAATATCTCTACTACCCCGGTGATTTCACTGGACCATGTCCACGTCGCCTGGGACCACGACCTCATTCTTCACGGCATCACCGCATCGATTCCCCAGGGGCAATGCGTCGCAGTAACCGGCCCAAATGGTGCCGGGAAGTCCACGCTGATGAAAGCAATCCTTGGAACTGCACCAATCTCCTCGGGCGATATTACGCTCTTCGGAAATTCGATCCGCAAACGTTCCTCGATCCCGTGGCAGCGTATTGGCTACGTTCCCCAGCGCGCATCCTCCGGTGGTGCGATCTCTTCATCATGCATCGAAGTCGTTCTCTCCGGACTCCTGGGAACTCGCAAGTGGTGGCACTCTCGCGGTGACCGAGCAAAGGCACTGGAAGCACTGCGTTCCGTCGGCCTCGCGCATCGCGCGAAGGACCCACTCCACATTCTTTCCGGCGGGCAACAACAGCGCGTTCTGATCGCGCGCGCATTGGTCCGAAAGCCCGAGCTTCTTATCATGGACGAACCAATGGCCGGAATCGATGCCTCTTCAAGGAGCAGGCTGGCCGACATCTGCCAGGCCGCAAAGGACGAGGGCGTAACGATCCTGTTGGTCCTTCATGAACTGGGCGAACTTTCTCCGGTCCTTGACCGTGAACTCCACATCCGTTCGGGACACTTCACCTACGATGGGCCCGCGCGAAGCGAATTGCGTGATCCTCACTCTGACCACTGCAACACGGCCGACCACCACGAAATGGAGGGGAGCCGATGATCCTCGACATGCTGGCATCCCCCTTGATGCAACGTTCCCTTCTTGCCGCACTCCTGGTTGGATTATGTGCACCAATCGTCGGAACCTACCTGGTGCACAGACGCCTAGCAATGCTCGGTGACGGGATCGGTCACATCTCCTTGACCGGGGTTGCACTGGGGTGGCTTGCCGGAACCGCCGCAAATGTCACTCCCCACGATCAATGGGCAATCCCCGGCGCGTTGGTCGTATCTTTGCTTGGCGCGATCACTATCGAGCTCGTCCGCCAGTCCGGGCGTACTTCCTCTGATGTCGCACTTGCCATGCTCTTTTACGGCGGGATTGCCGGAGGCGTACTCCTGATCGGCTTAGCAAATGGAACATCCTCCCAGCTCAACGCCTATCTTTTCGGCTCAATTTCAACCGTTTCAAGCAGTGATGTCTGGTCAATTTGCCTGCTCGCACTGGTCATTGTCGCAATCGGCATCGGCCTGCTTCCAGCGCTCTACTCGGTGACAAATGACGAGGAATTCGCTCGCTCAACAGGACTTCCCGTGCGTGCACTGACCATGCTGATCGCGATTTTGTCTGCCCTGACGGTTGTCGTTGCCATGCGAATTGTCGGTTCGCTTCTTGTATCAGCCCTCATGGTTGTCCCTGTGGCCATCGCACAACTGGGGGCTCATTCCTTCCGACGCACCATGGCTTACGCAATGGTCTTGGGAGCCCTCCTCTGTCTGGGAGGACTAGCCCTGACCTACTACATCGACCTCTCCCCCGGTGCAACGATTGTTGTGGCCGCGATTGCTCTCTATGCTGTTGGATACGGAATCCGAGGGCTGCGTGATCACTTCCGTCGCAAGCAGCGAATGCGTGAACTATCCGCACCCGCGGAACATCCCGAGGCCTCGCCAAGAGATCGTGCGGACGCCACCACCGCGCGCGGGTAGGGAAAAGAAATCTCACCACAGGCCTCGTCAATGAAAGGGACGCCATGCAGCGAATGACCAAGCAACGCCAGGCGGTTTTTGACAACCTCACCGAGCACCGCGACTTCCGCAGTGCACAGAAGGTGTTTGAGGACCTCACCGCTCGCGGGCACAAAATCGGTCTGGCAACCGTGTATCGCAACCTCCAGGCGCTGGCCGAAGACCACCAAGTCGATGTTCTGCGCTCCGCTGAGGGCGAGGCGCTCTACCGAAAGTGCGACACTCAAACTCACCACCACCACCTGGTATGCCGTCACTGCGGGCGCGCTGAAGACCTGGGGGCAGGCGAGATTGAAAAATGGATCTCTGCGGTGGCGACCTCTCATGGATACACTCAGATTGAGCACTCAATTGAGCTATTCGGGCTCTGCTCTGATTGCACGCGAAAGGCAGACAGTTGACTCCTTCATGGGCTTCCTCGGGACTCCCACTTTTTATCTTCCTCTTTCTCATTGTCTTTCAGCGCGCACAGCTGACCTACTGGCTGGGTCGAGCCGCAGCTAAAGGAGCATTGACTGCATCAGGAAAGAAGGGCCTTCGCGGGAAGATCGCTGCTTGGTTTGAGGGGCCTGTCCCCCGTTCGGGTGCTCGTCTTTTGGAACAGTGGGGAATTATCATCATTCCGCTGTGCTTCCTGACAGTTGGCGTACAAACTGCGGTCAATGCCGGAGCAGGTATCGTCCGCATGTCGTGGAAAAAGTACACGCTTGCCATGATTCCGGGCTGCATTGCGTGGTCGATCATGTACGGCCTGGGAATGCTTGCGGTGTGGATGGCCGTCGTTCGCGCGGCAGCAGGTTCAGTGTGGGGTTGGCTGTCACTGGCGGCAATCGCGGCAATTATCAGCGCAGTTGTACTGATGAAGCGGCGCCGAGCGCGGAAGCGAGCAGAGCCTCGAGCACGGGTATGAGTGTCTGCACGAACATCTTCATGCCGAATTGACACACGAAGTCGCGGAATAGCACACGACATCCGTGCCTTCCTCCGCCCCCTCCCCTAAAAGACACACGAAGTCGCCAAAAAACACATGGCATAACCTGTGACATTCACCGACTTCGTGTGGAGCTAGCGTGGAGGGGGCAGGAACGAGGCGCTATAAAGCGCCACCTCGGCTATTCGCCAGCCCCGCCAGCCACAAGGTCCTGCGCGCCAGCCCCGCCAGCCACGAGGCCCTAAGCGCCAGCCCCACCAGCCACGCGGTCCTGTGCACCGCCAAAACGCCTCTCACGTCCAGCGTATTCAAGAAGGCAATCCCACAGAGCTTCGCGGTCAAACGTCGGCCACGGCCTCGGGCTAAACATGAACTCTGCATAGGCCATTTGCCACAGCATATAGTTCGAGAGCCTCTGCTCCCCCGAGGTTCGAATCATCAAGTCAACGTCGGGCACATCAGGCAGATATAGGTGGCGCGCAAAAGTCCGCTCGTTCACCCCGCGCGGCGATAAACGCCCCGCGGCAACGTCTTGCGCGATCGAGCGCGCAGCATCTGCTATTTCTGCGCGGCCCCCGTAATTCACGCACATCACCAAATCCAAAGTGGTGTTCTGACGCGTCTTTTCCTCCGCGCGCTCCAAAGCGTGAATGACCGATTTCCACAGCTTCGGCTCGCGACCGCTCCAGCGCACGTGCACTCCCCACTCATCAAGCAGCTCCGTGCGCCTCGCCAAGACGTCACTGGCGTAGCTCATGATGAAGCGGACCTCTGCGGGCGAGCGCTTCCAGTTTTCCGTCGAGAAGGTGTAGACGGAAAGATAACGCACTCCCGCGTCGATAGCACCAGCGATCGTATCGAGAAGCGCGTACTCGCCGGCTCGGTGTCCCTCGGTGCGCGGAAGTCCCCGATCATTTGCCCAGCGCCCGTTCCCGTCCATGATGATGGCGACGTGACGGGGTACTTCCCCGGCGGCAAATTCGGGTGCTTGCCGAGGCCATTGTCCCGGTCCCGCAACCGGCTGACGTGGGTCTTTGGGAGCGCGTTCCATGGGCGTCAGTGACGCAATTTCGGGGCTCATGCGTGCGGGCTCCTTTCCAGGAGTTGCAGGGATTTCAGTCGTCGTTCGATATGCCATTGAGTGTAACTAGAGACCAGGCCCATCATCTCGCTGCGCGCCCACGTTGGCGCGCTATCTGCGCTTTCCCAATCACCACTGAGAAGTGCGCCCATCAATTCCATCGAATCGGGAGCGGGAAGCGAGGCGCCAGGCGGACGACAGTTATCACACACGGCTCCACCCTCAGTAATGGAAAAACCAAGGTGCGGTCCTTCGCTGCCGCACACTGCGCAGTCGTAACACGATGGCGCCCATCCCGCGATGGCCAAGGCGCGAAGCATGTACGAGGCCAAGATCAGAGCCGGGTCGTGCCGGCGATGCGAAAGCGCGTGGAGAGCTCCGACCAACAGAAGATACTGCTGGTGGGTTCCATCATCTCCATCGCTCGAAAGCTTATCTGCGGTCTCGACGATGACCGAGGCACGCGAGTACAACTCGTAATCCGCTGCGAGTAGTTCCCCGTGCGAGGCAATTGTTTCTACTTGGATGATCGTGTCGAGGCTCCGCCCACGGTGAAGCTGAACATCAACAACAGAGAAGGGCTCAAGTCGCGCTCCGAACTTCGATGTTGTTCGTCGAACGCCTTTTGCGACTGCTCGAATCTGGCCGTGTTCAGAGGTCAGGAGCCAGATGATGCGGTCGGCCTCACCCAGTTTTTGCGTACGCAAAACCACGGCCTCATCCCTGTAACTCCTGATCACTTTCTTATTTTCACATTCACTGCCAGAGCAGGCCCGCTGCGACACAAAATTGCGCTTGGGGCCGAAAGGACCCCAAGCGCAATATGCCTGCGAGATTTCAGATCCCGCATCCTCCGAATAGCTGTGGACTACGTGAAGGATCTCAATCACGAATGCTCAGATATTGGCCTCGCGAACGCTCTTGTATGCCTCGAGATCGGTGTAGAGCTCATCGCGCAGCGGGTTCTTACGCCGACGGACAATGACGTAGATCTGGTAGAGCGCAACAGCTACATTCGCCGCGAGCGCCAGCGCAGAAACAGTCATGAGGGCAGCATCGTTATGCGATGCGTTAACCGCAAACTTCGACGAAGTCACGAAGGAAGGAACTGCCATAGTGAACATCATCCACAGAGCAAGGGTGTGCGCACGGTGCTGGAGCCACGCGCCTCGTTTAATGAAGAAAGCGGGGATGGTGCATGAGATGAGCAGAGCTGCGCCCGCGTAGAAGGAGTGGTCTCCCACGCAGTTGTAGACGTAGGCAAAGTTCCACAGATCGTAGGCGATAATCCAGAACCAGAGCATATCGGGCCAGATCATGTCCTTTTCTTTATCGCGAGAGATAAAGATTCCAAACCACCCACAGATCGTCAGGAGGTTAAGCAGACCGGCGATACCGTTCATGTAGTTCCAGGGACCTGAAACCATGAAAACTCCGTCGACCATCTCACGCACGCCCATGGCACCGACTTGGAAGTCACGGATGCAGGCCTCGGTGATGTTAATGGCCAAGATCGCCGGCGGGAAAGCAAGCGCCCACCGGTTGGTCTGCAACTTGGGAATGTAACGGATTGCCATAAAGCCCAGACATCCGGCAAGGGCGGAGAAGACCTTGACCCAGTGGAACCAGGTCCCCGTTGATGAATCCGGTCCCGCTGTCGTGGGCCAGACGAAGATTGTCAAAACGATGGGAAGAACAATAAATACTGCAATTCCTGCCCACTTCCAGCGGCGGGTGATCTCGTTGCCAATGATCAGAGCAGCAAGGACTCCAAACCAGGCAAGCCAGGAATACCAGGGAATTGACTCAAAGAGGAACATGTCTCCAACTCCTTTGTGAAACAAGATGATAAGGAAACTTTAAGGTTGTCTTCAGTAGGAGTCATTGGACACCATTTCAAAAGTGTCTAATACTCAATGGAGTGTGATGCTCTCGCACTCCTCAACGCAATCGATCCCATCAAGGAAATCATGTCTACCAGCGCAGAAAACACCCGCGAGAAGCTCGGTGCTGCCCTCAAAGACGAATTGCGTTCAACACCGATTACAAAGGTGACGGTCCGTCGCCTTACCGAACGAGCCGGTGTCACTAGGCAGGCTTTTTACTATCACTTCCCCGATGTCATGTCCTTGGGAACCTGGGTTTTCGAACGCGAGATCGTCGCACACATCATGGCTCATGCGACCTACCAGGAATGGTCAGATGGACTATGCGATCTCTTGGTCTATATGCGCCAGCACCATGAACAGACCTACGCGGTCGTCTCCTCGCTCAGCCGTAAAGAGGTGGAAGAATTTTTTTACCAGGCGTTCCGCGAAATGATGGCCGCAATTATCACTGAGCTTGAAGGGGAAGCACCTGAGCGCACCGGCGATGACGGCACCACAACTCCAGTTTTTTCGCCTCTTTCCGCCCAATACCGTGATTTCATCATCGACCACTTCACATTGAGTGTCGTCGCACATGTCTTACATTGGCTGAACCAAGATATGCGTGCCGATCCATACATCCTGGTGGAGAACATCGAAGTCATCATGCGTGGAAGCGCTCTTGCCGCCTTGAAACGTTATTCCACCACTCCTCCCCCGCCACTGCACTAACTTCCCTTCCTGCATCTACCCAGCCTCGATACATCAAGCGGCCTATCATCGAAGACGAATGAATAACTGCAAGTGGAGGCCATCATGTCAACTCATCCCCAAGACGTGTACAAAGATGCCGGCGAGTGCGTCCTTTTCGTTTACCTGCGATTCAATCGCAAGGATCAGGCCGCAGAACTGGAGGCCTTCCGCGACTTCGCTGACCGTAGTCAGGCAATCAACCGTTCGATGAATATCCGGGCCCAAAACGATGATCTGCGCGTTGCAGTGGGAGTAAGCCGTAAGGGCTGGGACTATCTGTTCCCGGGTGCACCCCGGCCAAAGGAACTTGAGGAATTCACCGGACTGACCAATCAGGACGATCCTTTCATCACCATGCCCGAAGGCATCGGCGAAGATGCTGATCTCTTCCTTCATATTCGTGCACAGCGCGAGGCAGTGGTCTACGAAGTAGCCGAGCAGTACCGCTTGTCCTTCAAAGACTTCGCAACGGTTGTTGATGAGACTCACGGCTTCCGCTACCTCGAAGGCCGAGCAATCATCGGTTTCATTGACGGCACCGAAAACCCAACAAACGCCGATGCCCCCTTCTGGGCAGAGATTGGCGACGAGGACCCCCAATTCGCCGGAGGTTCCTACGCTTTTGCTCAAAAGTGGATTCACGACATGGATGCGTGGCGTTCGCTGGGTACCGCTGAGCAGGAGCGTGCGGTCGGGCGCGAGAAGTTCACCGACCTTGAGCTTGATGACGACGCGAAGGCAGCAAACGCGCACAATGTTTCCTCAAAGTTCATCGTCGACGGTGAAGAAAACAAGATCGTTCGTATGAACGTGCCCTTTTCTGACCCTGCCGCAGGTGTCACCGGTACCTACTTCATCGGCTACTCTGCTCGTTGGAGCGTCACCAAGGGCATGATCACGAATATGGTCGCGAAGAAAGACTACCTGCTGACCTTCTCGCGTGTGCTCTTCGGTCAGGTGTTCTTCATTCCTTCCCTTGAGCTTCTTGATGAGATTGCCGGTGGCGATTTCCCCTCAAACGAGGCCGATTAAGCTTCCGCGTACGACTTCTTTCCCCCTGCATTGGCGAGGGGAAAACAGGTGAGGGGGCACCTTCACGATGCCCCCTCACCTCGCGCTAGGCAGTTATTCACTCACCACAAAGTGCGCGTTGGTTGCAAAACCTACTTACTGATCTCGAAGTGCACGGTTCACTGCTGAGATCACAGCTTTGTACGATGCGCGGGTAATCGAGGAGTCGATTCCAACGCCCCAGACGATCTTTCCATCAACAGCTGCTTCGACGTATGAAGCGGCCTTCGCATCTCGTCCCTGGCTCATTGCGTGCTCAGAGTAGTCCAGAACGCGCACGTCCAAATCGAATTGATGCAGTGCTGAGACAAAAGCGTCAATCGGGCCGGTTCCGTTTGCGTCAATTGCACTGAGCACACCGTTGTCCGTGAGCTCTGCGTGCAATTCAACATGCTCGTCGTCGACCGTTCCCACCTGGGACTTGCGCAATTCGAAGCGACCCCACGACTGAAGACCAGGAGCCGCACTTGTCGGCAAATACTCGTCTGCAAAGATCTTCCACAGTGCGTCAGCATTGATTTCACCGCCGTAAGTGTCGGTGTGCCGCTGGACGATCCGCGAGAATTCGACCTGCAGTCGGCGAGGCAATTCCAGGTTGTGTGCCCGCGACATGAGGTAGGCAACCCCGCCCTTACCGGACTGGGAATTCACGCGCACAACGGCCTCGTAGGAGCGTCCAACGTCGTGAGGATCGATGGGCAGGTAGGGAAGCTCCCAAACCACTGCGTTCTCATCGCCCCCTGCGGCATCCACCTTGATCTTGCGGGCTGCGAAGCCCTTCTTGATTGCGTCTTGGTGAGATCCCGAGAAGCTCGTGTAAACAAGGTCGCCAACGTATGGCGCACGAGGCGAAGCCTCCATCTGAGTGCAGTGCTCCACAGTGCGGCGGATCTCGTCAATGTCTGAGAAGTCGATGCCCGGATCAATTCCCTGGCTGAAAAGATTCAGGCCCAAGGTCAGCAGGTCAACGTTGCCGGTACGCTCACCTTGTCCCAAGAGGCAGCCTTCAATGCGGTCAGCGCCGGCGAGGAGTGCAAGTTCGGCACTGGCTACGCCGGTTCCACGGTCATTGTGCGGGTGAACAGACAGCGCAATGTGCTCGCGTCGGGAAAGGTTGCGAGACATGTACTCGATCTGGTCGGCGAAGACATTGGGGGTCGCGCGCTCAACGGTCGAGGGCAGGTTGAGGATGATCTCGCGGCCATCTTGGGGCTGCCAGATATCCATAACGGCTTCGCACACTTCCAGTGCGAAATCGCGCTCGGTGTCGATGAAGATCTCAGGAGAGTACTCAAAACCGAAGATCGTCTCATCGCCCAGTTGACGTTCTGCCTGTGCAATGACTTCACGCGTACCGGAGCGGGCTAGTTCAACGGTTTGCTCGCGGTCCGCGTGGAAGACAACTTCACGAAAAACCGGAGCGGTTGCGTTGTACAAGTGCACGGTCGCGCGAGGGAAGCCAATAATCGATTCAACAGTGCGCTCAATGAGCTCGGGGCGCGACTGCGTCAGCACCGAAATGGTGACATCCTCGGGAAGGGCGTCATCTTCCAACAGAGAACGAACAAAATCGAAATCAGTCTGTGAAGCCGAGGGGAATCCGATTTCGATTTCCTTGTATCCCAAGCGGACAAGAAGATCAAACATCTTGCGCTTACGCGCCGGATCCATGGGCTCGATCAGAGCTTGGTTTCCATCGCGTAGATCTGTTGACAGCCACCGAGGCGCGTGGGTAATGCGCTTCGAAGGCCACTGTCGGTCAGGAAGGTCAACAGGGTTCGTGTCGAGGAATGCTCGGTACTTGACCGTGGGCATTCCAGAACCTGCAGGACGAGGAACATTCGATGTAGTCTTCACACCTTCAGTCTATGAAGACCCGCTGATACTGGCACTTTGAGTGCACATGGTGGACAGTGTGTACTTGGCCTACCAGCTCTTACTCGACGTCGTATTCCTCGAGCTTGGGGACACTCACCGGTTTCTCCATGAGCCACGCGCGGTCGGTAAGCATTCGCGAAATCGCCAGGCCAATACCAATCGCAACAATCGTGAAGAGGACCGTAAAGAGCTGTGCCAATGCGTCCATGGTCTGCCCATTGTTCAAGTAGGTGAGCGAACGGTACAGGGGCACACCCGGGATCATAATGACCACCGCGGGAACGGAAAGTGTCACACGCGAGAAGCGCGTGCGATTTGCAACTGCTGCCGCAAGAAGACCCGCCGCTAGCGCTGCAAGCCCAACTGCCGCGGGGACCGGAACCCCCACGACAACCGCAAGGAAGATACGACCGGTGTTAATAACCGCACCGATAAGAGCCGCAGCCGTACATACCTTAGGCGGAGAATTAAAGAGCATCGCGAAGCCATACGCCGCAACGAAGCTGGTAAAGAAGCGCAGCGTGAAGTGAATGATTGGCGGGAGCTCAACGATGTATTTCGGAGTGACCGACCAATTGAAGACCTCCGAGATGGTCCATACTGCAACTCCCGCAGAGACCACAAGCATTGCAACATACACGATTCGCTGAATACCACCCGCAAAGTCGTGACGGACCAGGTCAATAATTCCTGTCACCAATGGGAAGCCAGGAACCAAGAAGAGCAATGCGGAGATGAAGCCTGCTTGGTGCGTGGGTTCAACGCCTAGGTATTTCTGAGCCAGATAGACGCACAGAATGTAGACAGCAGAAGCAACTGCAC
>CALIEP010000148.1 GCA_938022345.1 uncultured Actinomyces sp. | reverse complement strand
CGGCAACGCCCGTCGCGCCCGACGCGCCCGCCCCGGAACCGGCCAGGCCGTTCGCCCCCGCGGGGGGATTGTACGAGCCAAAACCCGACCCCGAGTAGGAACCGACCTTCAACGCGGAGGCACCCGCGCCACCCAGGCCACCGGTCATGCCACGCATGCCCGCGCCAAGACCGCCGGAACCCATACGGGCGGCACCACGCATACCGAGGGCACCCGCACCGAGCACACCAGCACCACCGAGCCGCCCCGCGGTGCTCGCGTCGGAGGCCGCGCCGCCGTTCAAGCGCCACAAGGGGTGATCCATATCCGCGGGCGGCGCCGGGGTATGCCCGCCGACGACGCCATTGCGGTAGGCCGTGCCGTTCACACGCGTATGCAGCAGATCCCTGCCCATGAGGTCCTGGGGATCGGTGATGGGGTTCGTACGCGATCCGGCCTCTCCGTAGGCAGGCTCCTGCGTGGGAACCGCACCCGAAGAAATGATGCGGTTGCGGGCCGCAGCAGCATCGGCCTCACTCCACCACGGCTGGTCGAAACCACCGGGGTAGTTGGGAGAAGAAGGGCTACGATCCGCTGCGCGACCAAAGTCATCACCCTTACCGTATCCCCAATCAGCACCGCCGCCAGCACCACCACCGCTGGTGCCGCCACCGCCCTGGGTGCCACCACCGCTGGTGCCACCACCACCACCTGGATTCTTACTCTTCTCCTCGTCTTCGTATTTCTGCAGGCGGGGGCCATTTTCGCCGGGCTTGTCCGCGATTTGGCCCTTCATGATGCCACTGATCGTCAAGGTGCGGTCGTTCACCATGTCGATGATGCGCTTCGCCGCGGCCTCGCGCTGCTCGTTCGCCTGCTCTTCGACGGCGGCGACGTAGGCGGAACCGGTCGTGTAGAGCTTGCCCATGAAGCGGATGCCCGTACCGGGCTCGCTGGAGGGAACCGACACGAGCAGGTCATCGCGCATGGCCGCCGTGTTCGCATCGAGGAGGTCCGGCGAGAGCTTCTCCGCTTCGCTCAGTGCCGTGGCCATAAGTTGACGACCGGTCTCGTATCCCTTGTAACTGTATGCGTACTTTTCTCTGTACCACTCGATTCGACGAATCGAAGCGTCAACCCACTGGTTCATTGCGTCACCAGTCGCACCCGTAAAACCGTGGTTGTTCCGATACACGCGCAGATGATCAATCGCATCGCTAATACCCTTCAAAGCCTTGTCGTGATCCTTGTCCCATGCATCAAGATCCTTATTGGCCCGTGCCGCTTCCATAAAGACCTTAAGGCGTTCATAGTGAGGTGATGCAACCATAATGAAAATCCTTTCGCTTAGCTACACATTTGCTCAGACTTCGGGCTGCGCACCTTGGGTGGCGGGCGCAGTGTTTGACGTGGCTCCTGTATTGCTGCTGTCTAGCGCAGACGGCCCAATCAGTGGCTCGGATGAGCCGTCCGCACGAGAAGTCATATCTTCAATCGGTGAGAGAATCGAATGAAGCAAAGCGCTGAACTGCGTTTGGTGCTCGGCCCGTATTGCCTGTACCTGCTCATCAGCCTTCACAGACTTGAACTTGAGTTGGTTTTCGTATTCCGTACCCGTGAAGCGAGTCATCGCCTCATGCATCTTCGCCTCAAAATCCTTCAAAGACTGCGATTCGAGTTCAAGGAGCTGTGAGACTTTGTCGAACATTGCCGTAGACTCTCGTTGCACGGCAGACGGCCCCCGCTCACGCCCCCAGAAGACGTTCTGCTGTGCAGCCCCGAGTGCAGATGTTCTCTTTCGGGAACCGGTCATGGCGTCCCAGGTTTCGGTCACTTTCGGGGCGACTGCTTGCTGCTGGTCGTCGTCGTAACTGACGTCTGCATTTCCGGCCATTGTTGA
>CALIEP010000147.1 GCA_938022345.1 uncultured Actinomyces sp. | reverse complement strand
TCATGACGGTTCACACCGCGAAGGGCCTGGAATTCCCGGTCGTCTTCGTGACCGGTATGGAGGATGGCACTTTCCCGCACCAACGCACGTTTGGTGACCCCGAAGAATTGGCAGAAGAACGCCGTTTGGCCTATGTCGCCATCACTCGCGCCCGCAAGCAGCTTTACCTTACGCGTGCGGCTGTGCGAAGCGCGTGGGGAGCACCTCAGGAAATGCCTCCTTCGCGATTCTTGGATGACATTCCCATCGAACTCTTGGACATTCGTCGATCCTCAACCTCGATGGAACGCCTGCGCGGTGGATACGGCGGTGGTTCCGGATACGGTTCGGGTAGCTATGGCGGCGCTTCCGGATACGGTTCGGGTGGCTATGGTGGTTACTCGGGTTCCGGTTACAGCTCTTCCTATGGTGGCAGGTCTGGCGGCTATGGCTCAGACCATGCAGATTACGGATACTCACGCCGTGATGAGGATGGCGGTCCCGTCTTTGGCGGACGCGGTGGTGGATCCGGTAGCGGTGATGGCGGTCCGCTTGCCGGTCGAGGACTGGGCGGGAAACGCGGCGCGCCCGCAGCGCGAACTGCAGTTTCGCGGCCAACGGGCGCAAGTGCTCCGAAAAACACGCTGAACCCAGAGGAGGTGCGCGTGGGGGATCGCGTCCGTCACGCAACTTTGGGTGAAGGCACGGTCATCGGCCTCGAAGGATCGTGGGAGCGCACCATTGCGCAAGTCGCCTTCGCGTCCGCTGAGAAACGCCTGTTGCTGCGGATGGCCCCCATGGAAAAGATCTAGTCGCGGTAGGCTTAAGGAAGTTGCGCGCCACAGTTCACGTGGTAACCGCGCAAGGCAGCGCCTTCGGGCACAAAGTGAAGGGACACAATGGATCTCTACGAATACCAAGCACGGGAGTTGTTCGCTGCTCACGGCGTCCCCGTACTTGCGGGAATCGTTGCACGCACCCCAGATGAGGCCTACGAGGCAGCGCAGAAGCTGCTGGCCGACAACAACCTTCTGGTGGTCAAAGCTCAAGTGAAGATCGGCGGTCGAGGCAAGGCCGGTGGCGTGAAGCTGGCTCGCAGTGCACAAGAAGCGCGCGAAAAGGCCGAAGCAATCTTGGGCATGGATATCAAGGGACACACCGTCCATTCGGTCCTCATCGCTGCGGGCGCGGATATCGCCGAAGAATTTTACTTCTCGATCCTGCTGGACCGCTCCGAGCGCCGTGAGCTTGCATTGTGCTCGGCGCAGGGCGGTATGGATATTGAGACCCTGGCCCGCGAACACCCCGAGGCCCTGGCTCGCGTGGGGCTGGACCCCAAGGTGGGCATCGATGAAGACGTTGCCGCCCAGATCTTGGGTGAGGCCGGCTTCAACCGTTCGCACATCGAGAAGCTTGCCCCCGTTTTGGTCAAGCTTTGGGATACCTATCGGGGCGAAGATGCCACCCTGGTTGAGGTCAACCCCTTGGTTCTGACCGAGCAGGGCGATGTTCTGGCGCTGGATGGCAAGGTGTCGCTGGATAACAATGCTGCT
>CALIEP010000146.1 GCA_938022345.1 uncultured Actinomyces sp. | reverse complement strand
CTATGATCCATTCATGACTCTTACATCAGTCTTAGTCATCGCAGCCGTCATTCTCTTTGGCGTGATCTGTGCGGTTGTCCAAGTGTGGCCGTCTTCTCCCTTCGTTGGCGGCGCGATTTTGGTGTGGGCATGGATGACCGGGACGCGCAGCGCGTGGATCATTTTTGCAATTTCCGCTGCCATCTTGATTCTGGGAACAATCCTGAAATACATCATTCCCGCTCGAGGAATGACCAAGGCAGTAATCCCCCAATCCACCCTGGTGTGGGGAGGAATCGGCGGTTTCGTCGGTTGGTTTATTGGTCTGCCCCTGGGGCTGATTTTGGGCATGATTGCTGCCATCTTCATTGTGGAATATTTGCGCAACCAGGACACTCAGAAGGCGTGGAAGGCCACGGTTGTTGCACTAAAGGCTTTTGGTTGGACCATTGCGATTGAATTGATCGCCGCTCTGAGCGCCGCGACATTGTGGGTTGTCGGCCTGCTACTCCAGAGTCCCGCTGCGGCCTAGCGACGGCTGAGAAGGGCACGGATGCATCAAGGTCACTACTCAGCGGCCTCGCCCGTAAGGTCCCTCTCACCTCGCGCGATCCTCGGCTAAACTTGAATCCGTTGCGCCCTGCGCACGCAACAACTTCATACCCGCAATGCATTGAAAAACGGAGAAAACATGCCCGCCGTCATCGTTCTCGGCGCCCAATGGGGCGACGAAGGCAAGGGAAAAGCTACCGACCAGCTGGGACAACACACCGATTACGTCGTTAAGTTCAACGGCGGTAACAATGCAGGTCACACGGTTGTTATTGACGGTGAAAAGTATGCGCTTCACTTACTTCCCGCGGGAATTCTCTCCGAGGGTGTCACCCCGATCATTGGCAATGGTGTCGTCGTCGACCTCGATGTTCTTTTCGAGGAGCTTGCCGAGATCTCAGGCCGTGGCGTGGACTGCTCGCGACTGCTCATTTCGGCTAATGCACACATTATTCCTGCATATAACCGCCTGATGGATCAGGCGAATGAGCGCGCTCGCGGTAACAATCAGATCGGTACGACAGGTCGCGGTATTGGCCCGACCTATGCCGACAAGATGAACCGCATTGGCATCCGTATTCAGGATCTTTTCCACCCCGAGACCCTTCGCGCCAAGGTCGAAGCCGCACTGGCTCCCAAGAATACGATTTTCGAGGCCGTGGGCTTGCCCACCCTGGACCCAGCCGAAGTGACCGATCACCTTCTGTCTTTCGCAGACCGCATTGAACCGATGATGTGCGATGTGTCCTTGGTCGTCAATGATGCACTCGACCGCGGCGAAACCGTTCTTTTCGAGGGTGGTCAGGCGACCATGCTCGATATCGACCACGGAACCTATCCCTTCGTCACCTCCTCCAACCCGACCGCTGGCGGTGCGCTCGCGGGTGCAGGTGTTGGCCCGACTCGCATCGATTGCGTCGTTGGCGTAGCGAAGGCCTACACGACTCGTGTGGGCGAGGGGCCCTTCCCGACCGAGC
Organism: uncultured Actinomyces sp.; assembly: GCA_938022345.1. Classification (GTDB taxonomy): domain Bacteria; phylum Actinomycetota; class Actinomycetes; order Actinomycetales; family Actinomycetaceae; genus Pauljensenia. The sequence goes on along the minus strand of CALIEP010000146.1, from coordinate 1,368 downwards.
TTGATGATGAAGTCGGCGAGGATTTGCGTACGCGCGGTGGTGAGTTTGGCGTCACAACCGGCCGTCCGCGCCGCACCGGTTGGTTCGATGCCGTTGTCGTGCGCTATGCGGCACGCGTGAATGGTTTGACCGACCTGTGCCTGACCAAGCTGGATGTCCTTACTGGTTACAAGGAAATTCCCGTGTGTGTGGGGTATGAACTTGACGGCATTGTCGTCGATGAAATGCCACCGGACCAGGTTGATTTCGCCCGCGCAGTCCCCGTTTACGAAATGGTTCCAGGCTGGAGTGAAGACATCACCGGATGCCGGAGTTTCGATGGGCTTCCCGAGGCCGCGCAGGCGTACATCCTGCGTCTTGAGGAGCTCGTGGGCTGCCGAATTTCCTCGATTGGGGTTGGCCCTGGCCGCGAGGCGACCATTATCCGTTTCCCGCTGCTGGGGGAGTAACCCTCTGCTGAGCGGTTGATTTTTCGAGGCCTACGCCGCGTTCCCGTTGTGTGGGGCGCGGCGTTGGTGCATTTCGGGCATAAAAAAGCGCGCACCGAGCCGAAAGCGCCTGTCGGCGCGAAGGCCGCTCGTAGCGGCAGAGTTTGGAGCCCGTGGCTTAACAACTCGGTACGCACCACCGAGCATAGAACACAGCACTGGTCGACGCATTCCGTGCCGCTGAGGCCTCAATTGCAGCCATGTGGGACCATAGAGGAATGGAGCATCTTGAGCCTTCCCCTGCGAAACTGCCCTCGCGCCGCGAGCGCCAACGGCAACGCGCAGCAGCACAAGCGCAGGAAAGCGCTCAAAGTACAGGTGAGAAGCCGGTATCTACGGGTCGTCACTCACATGAGCAAGATGCGTCTCATCGGACTGCAAAGCATGAAGCCAAAGAATATGACCCCACGCGTTAGCATGTGAGCACTCACACGGGGATTATTCGCATCCGACATGGAGTTCGGCATGCTCCGGACACCACGCGCGTGCCCTATGCGATGAGTGAGAGTGAATCAATTAACCCCGCTCTGCGTCGAGGGCTTCACACCTCTGCACTTACCGTTGCAGCTCTTTCGCTGGCGACTTTTATTCTGTGGTTCACTCCGTGGGAATCATGGGCCTGCTCTTTAGTCGTCGCAGTGGCCTCGTGCTTGCTTGCCGCAGGCTGGCCGTCTCTGACGAATACGAAGGTGACGGTTCCGGCTCAAGTGACCGTCGGACTCGCCGGCTGCATTGCGGCCTTGGTTTTGACGATCAGCGCTGACTTGATGGCGGCCAGTGCGGTCATGGGCTTGGGGACGGTTGCGGTTGGCGCGGTGGAAGTCTTCACCGCCTCAACACCGCGCGATTACTCTTCCAGCGGTCACGGTTCTTGGGCGAC